>DIEZ01000021.1 GCA_002418885.1 Syntrophaceae bacterium UBA5761 | reverse complement strand
ACTTGTGCCAATGTATTTGACATTGGCAGGATTCACATACAGGGGACTTCCTGCCTTTGACAGACAGGTCACCCCATAAGTTCACGCCCATGCTGGGCGTACGCAAGGCGCTCCAGCCGACCGCTCAACCGCTCCGCGGTCTCGCGTCGGCTGAGCTCTGCGTTATGCCCAACAAACGATAAAAAAGGTGATTGTCATGGAAACAAGAAAATTTATTTATTATCAAGACGAGGATATGTTCATCGGGTGGCTTGAAGAATTCCCGGACTATAAAACACAAGGGGAAACTCTTGATGAATTAAAGGAGAACCTGAAGGACATATATGAAGAATTAACTAGTGGTAGGATTCCTAAAGTTCTTCATGTTGGGGAGCTTCGTGTCGCGTGAAGCGTAAAGATCTAATCCGTGTCATTGAGGAAATAGGATGCGTCGTCATTCGTCATGGGGGCCGACACGATTGGTATCAGAATCCAGAGACGAAGATATCACAACCAGTCCCTCGGCATAGCGAGATCAAAGATTCATTAGCAAAGCATATCCTTAAGATGCTGAAAGGACGGGCATAACTCATTCAAGCCGACGCCGCTTCGCGGCCCGGATTAATTTGAGGCAATTTGAAGCCACATAATATGTTGACAGGTGTGGTTTCACCCCGTTATGATCAAAAGCTGGTCGAGTTAGGTATTGCGGGTAAAGAAGGAAGCGGGGGCACCCTGCAGGGTGATTCGAGCGGCTTGTATTCAGGAGTCTTCAGATGAGGTCCTTATTCTCCGGCCTGCTGATGGCTGCTCTGGTGTTTTCGTTTTCCTGTCCTTCTGTTTTTGCGAAGGAACTTTTCCTCCTGAGGAACGCCAGGCTCGATGAACCGGTCGGCCTCGTTCAGGTCAATGCTCTCAAAAAAAAGACAGATTCCTCTTTCCGTCCGGGAGACAGGGTGACGGCGGTGTATCTCTTCAACCCGGCGGGGACGGAGGAGACCGTTGAATTCCGCTGGTTGCAGCAGGTGGGCCGCATCTGGGTTAAGAAAGAAAGTTATACGCACCGGCTGGAGCGGCAGAACTCGGGTGGGGTTTACGTTGCCTATTCCTGGGTCGTATTCGACTCGACGTTTCTCGACAGGTTCCTGGGGTCCGGTTTTTCCGGCTACTGGCTGGTGGAGGTCTATGTCAATGACCGGAAAGAGGCGGAGAAGCCCTTCTTCGTGGCGCCTGATTGACCCCGGCGTGGCGATGTTTTTGCCCGATTAAAAAAAGAAGACATGGGATTTTATTGGAAAATATTTTTACTGCCCCTTGTTTTCCTGCTGACGGTGGTTGACTGCGGCGGAAATGGAAGCGGTGGAGGAGGGGGCAACCCTTCCACGCCGACGATAAGCAACGTCACTTTTATGCCAAGTCGGTTGCCGCGAGGCACGCGAATAAGCAACAACCTCTACGTTTCCTTCGATTGGACCGACGGCGGAGGAGACCTGAGCGGCGGGACTTTTACTCTCATCTACGAGGGCAAATACTACACGACACCTCTGACGGCGGCCGTCCCGCCCATCAATCCCGGCAGCACAAACGGCCACGTGAATCAACTCTATCTTTCGCCTTTTACGCTCAGTTCCACTTCCGGGGCGCCGCGCATTCAGGTCCGGCTCACCGACAATGCCGGCAACGCCTCGTCGCTTGTCTTCGTGACGAACTTTTATCAAACGTAAAAGAAAAAACACAACCGCAGAAGCTCAAAAGGAGCCCATATTCTGTCCTGCTGTCGAAGACAGATCGAGATCCCGGCGCATAGTCTACCTGCCACATCAGGCGAGGCCGTCCTTATTTTTAAGGTTTCATGAATTTCGGCGGAAGCTCTTTGCCCCTCGCAAAGCCGAGCCCCGGCACCAGCATCAAGGTGGACGTTCCGTGGGCAACGAGTTTTCCCGCTGCCGTAGTAACGGTAGCCTCGCCGAGGCCGAGGGTCCTCCCGAGCTTGATCAGTTTCCCTCTGGTGATGAGCTTACCCTCCTGAATCGGCGCCAGGTAGTTGACGTTCAGGTCAACCGTCGTTATCCCCATGTCTTCATCGAGGTCGCAGATGGCCGCCCAGAAGGCCGCCGTGTCGATGAGGGAGGAATAAACGCCGCCGTGGACGAAACCGAAGGCTTGCAAATGTTTCCCTCCATCGATTTCCGCTTCCATCAGACAATGTCCTCTACCAAGTTCGCGGATGCTCATGGAAATGAGCCGGAAGTAGGAGCCGCTGTTGGCAAGGGCGATTACGGCGCGAACGTATTCAGGATTGACCTTTCGCATCGCGTATCTCAGCTCCTTTCTTTTCTGAAAAAGGCATGGTCACTTCGTAGTATATGCCGGAAAGCACTGCGTGTGTGGTGCAAGGCGAGTTCTCGAAGACCTTCAGCATCGCCTTGTTGTCGGCCATGATGTCGGCGACGAAGCCTTCGATTCCGCCCTGCTCTCTGGCGATTCGGACCAGCATCTCCATCATGAAGGAGGCGATCCCTTTACCCTGGTAGGCCTCGTCGACGACGAAAGCAATGTCGGCATAGGGGCGGTCTTTGACGCGGACATACTGGGCTTCGGCGATGATCCTTTCCCTTCCGGCCTCTTCGATGACTCCCACAACGGACATAGTCGTTCGATAATCCACATTGACGTACTCCTGCATCCTATCATGGGGCATGGTCTTTATCGGGCTGAAATAACGGTAATACACAGTGCGGTCGGAAAAGCGGTAGAACAGCCCTCGCATCTCGTCTTCGTCGGACGGTTTGATTGCCCGGAAACGCACGGTGAGGCCGTCCTTGAAGGTATGGGTCGTGGCGATTTTCTCGGGATTGCCTATTCCGATGATTCCGCCACCCCTTGTCGGAGCGTAGCGACGCTGGTCTTTCAGCTCTTTCTCATAGATATATTCTCAAGAGCCAATTGCAAAACTCTGTTTTT
>DIEZ01000029.1 GCA_002418885.1 Syntrophaceae bacterium UBA5761 | reverse complement strand
CACGATCAGCGCGACTTCGAGTTTGCGAAGAAGTATGATCTCCCCCTCATCGTGGTCATCCAGAATCCCGAGACGACCCTCGACCCCGCGACCATGACGGAAGCCTACGTGGGGGAAGGGACCCTGGTAAACTCGGGACAGTTCAACGGCATGGACAACCTGAAGGCCCTCGAGGTCATGGCGGATTACCTCGAGTCCATCGGCCGCGGCAAGCGGACCGTCCAGTATCGTCTCCGCGACTGGGGTATCTCGAGACAGCGTTACTGGGGGGCCCCGATCCCCATCGCCTACTGTGACAGGTGCGGCGCAGTTCCGGTGCCCGAAAAGGACCTTCCCGTCGTTCTGCCCCTCGACGTGCAGATCACGGGACAGGGAGAATCCCCGTTGGTGCGGCATAAGGCTTTCGCTGAAACGAGTTGCCCTTCCTGCGGCGGGGATGCGCGGCGGGAGACGGACACGATGGACACCTTCGTCGAGTCTTCGTGGTACTTCGACCGGTTTTGTTCCCCCGATTACAACGAGAAGCCCGGGCTCGACCGGAAGCGGATGGATTACTGGCTCCCCGTCGATCAGTATATCGGCGGCATCGAGCACGCCATCCTCCATCTTCTTTATTCGAGGTTCTTTACAAAGGTTTTGAGGGACTTCGGTATCTTGGGAGTCGATGAACCCTTTGCAAACCTTTTGACCCAGGGTATGGTATGCAAAGAAACCGAGCGCTGTGACGTCCATGGCTACCTCTATCCCTCTGAAGTAAAGGACGGTCGGTGTGTGCACTGTTCCCGGGAAGTGAAGGTTGGGAAAGCGGAGAAGATGTCGAAGTCTTTGAAAAATGTGGTAGACCCGGACTACCTGATAGAGAAGTACGGCGCCGACACGGTAAGGATGTTCTGTCTCTTTACTTCACCGCCTGAGAAAGACCTGGAGTGGAGCGATCAGGGCGTCGAAGGTTCCTTCCGTTTCCTCTGTCGGGTGTGGCGGATCGTCACGGAGTACCTCTACGAGGTGAAGGATGTCGAGGCTTTTTCCGGCGATGAACTCGACGGCGAGATCAGGGACTTGAGACGGAAGACTCACCAGACCATCAAGAAGGTTACCGACGATATCAACGATCGGTTCCATATCAACACCGCCATCAGCGCTGTGATGGAGCTGGTCAACGCTCTCTATCAGGTGAAGCGGCCGGATAGGGAAGATCGCAAGGCACTCGCGGTCGTCAAGGAGGCCCTTGAAGCCGTGGTTGTTCTGCTGGCGCCGATCGTTCCTCATATCACCGAGGAGCTGTGGGAGATGATGGGCCGCGAAAAAAGGCTCGTCGAGACCTCCTGGCCGGTACATGACGAGACCGTCGCCGCGGAAGAGGAAATCACCGTGGTCGTTCAGGTCAACGGTAAGCTTCGGGGAAAGGTCGTCGTTCCCGCCGATGAATCGGACGAACGGATCAAAGAGCTCGCCGTGAAAGACAAGAAGGTGGGGAGGTTCCTGGAGGGAAAGAAGCCGCTCAAGGTTATCTATGTCCCGAAGAAGCTGGTCAACATAGTGGTAAATTAGGTATCGGGCATCAGCCGCAAGGGAAATGTTTAAAACGGAGGGAATAGGCCGGAGGGAAAGAGTGCGAATGTTCAAGCGGAGAAAGCCGGACGGAGTAGGCATGGGGCAAAATATATGTGCGTGGGTCGTGACGTCATTACTCGCGATGGTTTTGATGGTTGGTTGCGGCTACCGTTTCTCACCTGGCGGGGAGCACATCGACGAGGGTATCAGGACGGTTTATGTGGATAGTTTCGCGAACCGGACGAGCGAGGTCAATGTCGAGGTCATCTTACGAAACGCCTTCATCGAGAGATTACGCAAGAGCAGCCGCTTCAGGCTTGCCGACAGGCGGGAAGATGCCGATGCGATCCTGAGGGGAAGCGTCAGCAACCTTTCCGTGACTCACCTTTCGTACTCGACGTCAGACCTTGCCAGGGAAGACAGGGTGACGTTGACAATGGAGCTTGTTTTTGAGGAGAAGAAGGACAGGAAGGTCATCTGGTCGAACCCGTCTTTTTCCTGGTATAGCGACTTTGCGGTCGTTCAGGCGGACACGTTAAAGACGGAATTGAACAAAAAGAACGCCTTGGACAAACTGGCGGCAGACTTGGCGGACAGGGCCTACCGAATGATCATGTCGGGGTTTTAGCTCTGATCATCGACATTGTCGGCGTAACGAATGCGGCGAAGAACCGAACCGTGCTTCGCCGGCACGGGGCGGTAAGGGTATGAGAAGAGGCCACACAATCTCGGAGCGTAGAAAAGTAAAAGCCCCTGCAGAGCAGGGGCTTTTCAGTTCGGCCTGAATAGGGCGTTACGCCAAAGAGTTTACTTTTCTGGTCAGCTTGGAAATCTTGCGGGCGGCCGTGTTCTTGTGAAAGACCCTCTTGCTCGCCGCCTTGTCGATGGCGACGACGGCTTCAAGCAGTTTCTTCTTAGCTCCTTCCTGGTCCTTCTCCCCGACGGCTTTAATAACCTTCTTGGTCATCGTTTTGACGAGCGACTTGGTGGACATGTTTCTCACCCGCCTTTTCTTGTTCTGCCGGTTTCTCTTCTCTGCTGATTTATGAGTAGCCAACGGTCTGTCTCCTCCCGGTGATTTTCAAAGGCTCTTTGTCTACAGGAGATTTCTCTTTCTGTCAATGGGAAAAAATTGGCAGGCAAGAAGAGATCACGGGTTGCCTTTTTTCAGTCCTTCGACCGCCTTTTTGAGCAAAAACTCCTGGAAGGCCTTGTCGTGCTCGACGCAGAAGGACTCCTCGAAACCGCGGTTCGCATTGTCCTTGAGGTATCCCTTGACGAATTGGAGGGCTGGAAAGGGGGCTTCCAGTATTTCTTTCGCGAGACGGGTCGCCCTCTCAATAAGGGATTCGTCTCGGACGATCTCGCTCACAAGGCCGATGCGGAGGGCTTCTTCGGCATTGATGCGTCGTCCCGTAAGGCAAAGGTCGCGGGCCATGCCGTCGCCGATGAGCCAGCGCAAAGGCGTGAACAGGGGCGGAACGCCGAACTTGATCTCAGGGTGGCCGAAGACGGCGGAGGGACTGCAGATGCGGATGTCGCAGATCGCGGCGAGGTCGAGACCCCCGGCCACGGCCGCACCGTTGACGGCTGCTATCACCGGCTTCGGGAAATGCCAGATTTCCCGGTGGTAGAGGACGGACGTGGAATAAAGGTCGTCGAACAGCTCAGGTTTCCCGAATTCCTTGAGGTCGAAACCGGCGCTGAACGTCGTGCCCGACCCCGTGATGATGACGGCATGGACATTTTCCGAGCACTGCCATTCGCCGAGGCATGCCGATATTTCCCGCCGCATCCGGATCGAGATAGCATTGCGGTTCTCCGGCCGGTTCAGCGTGATTGTTCCAATTCTGTCCTCAACTGTGTTGCGAATCGTCTGGTATCCCATGACAACTCCTGTTCGGTTAACGGCAATACGGCAAGAAACTACGACATTCCCTGTTTCAGGGTGAATCTCCACTTGCAGAAGAGTTCCGGGGGGTGGGGGTCGGGAGGGGCGAAGAGGCATTCCACCTGAATCCTGTCGTCCACCACCTTCGCGAAGTTCTCGAATTCTCCTTTATGCATGGCCTTACAGGAAAACTCCGGCAGTCCCTTGCGCAGCCTTGCCGCCTGAGGAGCACATACGGGCACCGTCAGGATCACTTCGTCGTCTTTTTCCTCCATCTTGTATCCCATGATGATGTGCCAGGGAAAAAGCTTTTGGGCTTTGACGAAGCCTTTCAGGCCCTTTTCTTCGATCTTTAAGCGCCTTAAGAGGTCTTTTGCGGCGAGCTCCGCGGCCTTCGCCCAGACCCGTTCGTTGATCATTTCGGCGCCCTGCTGGCCGAACTCATCGGAAACGAAGAGGAACCAGAAACCATCTATCACACGGTAATGCCAGAGCAAGAATTCAAGATAGCCATTCAACTCATTCCGATCCATCTTTTCGAGGGCTGAAAAGTCCATTGTACCTCCCAGATGGCGGTCTTAATGCTGAAAAGTGAACAACGCCGGTAATTGTTGATGAGTATACTCGACAAGCCGAAGCGGCTTCATTAAAAACTTTTTCAGGTTCCTTTGCAAGGACAAAGTTTAAGGATTGGCTTCCTCATGATGTCGGGCATAGGCATAAGTGATCTCGGCGCCGTAATAGAAAACCTGAGCCGAATAGTAGACCCAGAAGATGAAGACTACCAAGGAGCCCGCCGCCCCGTAGATCGAGGCCGTGCCGCTGTGGGTCAGGTAGAGGCCGATCAAGTATTTGCCGACGGCGAAAAGCACGGACGTGGTGATGGCCCCGACCCAGACGGGACGCCAGGATATTTTTGCCGCCGTGAGGAGTTTGAAGACCATGGCGAAGAGAATGGTGGTGAGGATAAACGAGATTATGCCGGTCCCCAGGTTGGTGAGGATATAGAATACACCCGGTGCGAATTTTTTCAGGATGCCGCCGACTGTCCCGATGACGGCTGTCGAGAGGAGCGAGACCAGAAAGAGGAACCCCAGGCCAAGAATCATGACGAAGGAAAGAATGCGGGGTTTGATCATGCCGACGATGACGCCGGCTGTGGGTTTGACGTTCCATATCTTATTCAGGGCGCCGTGCAATTCGACAAATACCGCCGTCGCTCCTATGAACATGGCGGTGAAGGCGATGATGGTGGCCGGGGCGACGGCCTGGAACCTCTTCCCGGCGGTCAATTTCTTGATCAGATAGGCCGCTTCATTTCCCACCAGGTTCTGAATCTGGCCGATCAACTCGCCGCGGGCCGCCTCGGGCCCGAAGACCAGGCCGGCGGCGTAAGTGCCGAAGATGAGCAGGGGGGCAAGGGAAAATATCGTATAAAAAGCAAGGGCGGCGGCAAGCTGGGGCACGTTGTCGTCCACCGCTTTTGCAGACGCCTGTTTGATGATTTTCCAGACAACCTTTAAGTCCATGTAGGTTTCCTTCTGTTCCCTGCCCAAGGCAGCTCGGTCAGGGTGAATGAGCGGAGGGGGAAGGTTTACCCCGCTATGCTGACGCCGAGGATGCGGCCGATGGTGAAGGTCACTGCTGCGGCGGCAAACCCGAACAGCACCTGCCGCAACCCGGAAGACCATACCGAACGGCCGGTGAAAAGCGTGATGGCCGCGCCGATACCGAAGAGGCCGAGTCCGCTGACCGCGGTGCTCGCTATTATCGCGTACGAACCGTCGAGGAACAGGTAGGGGATGACCGGGATGACGGCGCCGACGGCAAAGAGGAGGAAGGACGTCAAGGCGGCCTCCCAGGCGGAGCCGCCCAGCTCCTCCGGATTGATCCCCAGTTCTTCCCGGGCCAATGTGTCAAGGGCGGTCGCGGGGTTGCTCATGATCCTGGCGGCAAGTCGGCGTGCCTCATCCTCCTCCAGTCCGCGGGCCTGATAGATCAGGCTCAACTCCTCGGTTTCTTCTTCCGGGGTCGAATCGATTTCTTCCTTCTCCGTCTGAATCTGCTTTTCGTAAAGCTCTCTGGAGCTTTGCACCGATATCCATTCTCCGAGGGCCATCGATATGGACCCCGCGAGGAGTCCGGCAAAACCGGTGAGTAAGATGCTGCCGCCGGAGAGTTGGGCCCCGGCGACGCCCATCACCAGGTTGAAGTTGGAGACAAGGCCGTCGCTCGCCCCCAGTACCGCCGCCCGAAGGGCGTTTCCGCCTGCGGCGCGGTGCCGCCCCTCGAAGCGGGCGAGTATCCCGCCTTCCATACCTCCGCCGCCGGTCTGGCTGATGTGCCGTAGGATTATCGCGTGGGATTGTTCGGTTTTGACCATCTCGCGGGAATCGGGAAAACGACCGTAACCGCTCGAGGCGCCGTCTTCGACCGAAGAAAGCGTAGGAAGTACGGCATGGATACCGAAGTGATGGGCGAGCCAGACGACGACCATCGTGCGCCAGGACGGGCGGAAGTCAGGGATCACTCCGCCCGCGGCCCTGATCCGCTCGGCCCAGATTTCGGCGTGGCCTCTCTCCGTTTCCGCGAGACGACGGTATACCGCCGCTATCTTGGGGTTTTTTTCGATTCCCGCTAAGGCGTCGTACAGGTAGGCGGCGTTCCTCTCATCATCCAGGTTTTCGCTGTACCGGCGAAGGTCTGCTTTTCCCCCTTGCATCTTCCGATTCCGCATGGTCAACGCCGACTCAGTGAAGAGGTCGCCGCCCTGTCAGCAATTTTTCGATAAGCTGCAAGTCGGCGCCGGCGACTGCTTTGCCGTTGATGAAGAAAAAAGGTGTCCCTTCGATCCCGAGCCGGTTGCCGGCATCCCTGTCGGCCTTGATGATTGCCTCGACCTTTTCATCCTTGCAAACCGCACAGACGGTGCCGTCCGGTTTGCCCTCGTAGACATTCTTGTATGCCCTTTCCCTGTCGGCTGAGCACAGGATGTGGCGAACCTTTGTTTCCGACTGCTCGGAAAGGGGGAAAAAGAAAATATAACGGGTGACGTCTTCACGCTTGGAAAAGAACTCCGAGGCCTTACGGCAATAGCCGCAGTCCGGGTCGGAGAACTCGATCACCTGATTTTCCCCGTTGCCGATTTTCAATGCCTTTTCAAGAGGAATTTCTTTTACCTTTCCGGCGATGACTTCGAGCTTCCGCGCCGCCGTCAGATTATTGCCGTCCTTAGCGACGAGCTGCCCGACGATCAGTATTTCCGCTTCCGGCGCGTAGTAATAGATCTGCATCCCAGAAGCCACTTCATACAACCCTTTGACGGGAGAGGGGCCGAATGCTTCATAGGCCAGGTCGGGGAAATTTTTCTTCAGTGATTCCTCGGGTGTCAGGGCCTCTGACGCTGCAATAGGAAGCAAAAAAAGGAATAAAAGTGCGAAAGCCGTCGTGACTATTCTTTTGCCGCGCATGAAAGACCTCCTTTTGGGGGGTAGATATTTTTTGTTATATTGCAGTAATCACCGAAGAAAGTCAATTCGCTATGGCTTTCGGCCGTTCTTCTGTCGGCGCAACGCGTCTTTCAAATCAGGCTTGCCGATTCGGGGCAGATGAGGTAAAAGTAACCGCTTTGAGGCCCGGTGGAAGCAGAATAGATTAAGGAGAGGTGAAGGCCATGGCAACGACAAAACGTGTGGTGATAGCCCGTCTCGGGAGCGATGACCGTTGGCGGGGAATAATGACGATTACCCGTGCACTGCGCGACGCGGGCATGGAGGTCATCTACCTGGGCGATCAACTGCCGGAGAGCATCGTCCAATCGGCCATCCAGGAAGACGCCGATGTGATCGGCCTTAGCTCGTTATCCGGAAACCATATGGTCCTTGCGTCTTCGGTGATAAAACTGCTCCGCGAAAAAGGTGCCGGAGATATACCGGTGATCATCGGCGGCAAGGTCCCCACAGGCGACGTTGCCTCCCTCAAGAAAGCAGGCGTCCTGGAGGTCTTCGCTCCGGGTACGCCCATCGAGGCGGTCATTTCCTTCATCGCCGACATCGAAAAAAAGTGAACAGGGAACAGTGAAATACAAGAAAGGGCATTTACCCTTCGATAAGCCTTTTCAATTCCTCTGCTTTTCCCTTCCTGACCGTCTCCTCCAGTCGGCGGAGCGCGTCTCCGTACAGGGCCGTTATTTTTTTGGTGTGTGGGTTCGAAGCGATGACCTCACTGTAGAGCCGTGGGTTTTTCAGGAATATCTTTTCGATGCAGGCGAGTCTTGTCCGGAAGATAGGTGTCGAAAACTTTTCAAGTTCTGCCTGCGGGATTCCGGCATCCCTGAGGGCGAGGCCCATGGTGATGGTGTTGAGATGAGTGAGGCCCTGGACGAAGGCCATCAGTTCATCGTGCCTTTCCGGTGACGCTTCGACGAGTTTGGCGCCGCGGCTCAGAAAAAGTTCCTTCACCCGGGGAAGCCACTTCGTTCCTCGGGCAGGGCAGAGGACGATGTTCTGTCCGTCGAGCGAGGGGACATCGGGGCCGAAAAGGGGATGGAGGCCGATGACGTCTGAGGTGGAGGATTCGAGCATTGCCTTCACGGGTTCCGCCTTGAGAGACGTGAGGTCCATCAAGAGGGACTCCCTTCTCACCAAGGGCCCGACGAGGCGGATCACATCGCAGGTGGCGCTGATGGGGACGCCGACGATCACGATGTCGCACCTCCGGGCCATCTCGACGGCGGGCATGCCCGTTGTTCGGCCGGAGACGTGGACCGTAAGTCCTTCCTCCCTAAAAAAGCGGGCGAACCACTCTCCGATGCCGCCCGTACCGCCGATGATCCCTACCTCGATGTCATTCACGGAAAAACCCCTCTATTTGTCCTTTGCCTCAGCAGGTGGTCCGCAAGGACGATGCTTACCATGGCCTCGCAGACGGGGATGATCCGGGGGATGACGCATACGTCGTGACGCCCTTTGATGGAGATGGTGACCGCCTTGCCGCTAAGGTCGACCGTTTTTTGCGCCTTCCCGATCGACGGGATGGGTTTGCAGGCGACCCGGACCACGATGTCTTCACCGCTCGTTATGCCGCCGAGAACGCCGCCGGCATTATTTGTGGCGAACCCTTTCGGTGTTAGGGGGTCATTGTGCCTCGACCCCGTCATCCTTGCCGCTTCGAAGCCGGAGCCGACCTCCACGCCCTTGACCGTTCCGACCCCCATCAGGGCCTTTGCGAGGTCTGCGTCTATTTTGTCGAACACGGGCTCTCCGAGTCCGGGTGGACATCCCTTCACCACGATTTCTACGATTCCCCCCAGGGTATCGCCTTCCTTGCGTGCCTCTTCCAGCAACTTTTCCATCCTCTCCGCGGCCTTTCCGTCGGGGCAGAGCAGGGGGTTTTCCGCCATGTCCCCCGGTGGGGCCTTCTCTGCGGCGACTCCGCCAACCTCTTTCGTGAATGCCAGCACAGAGATTCCCTCGCGGGAGACGATCTTCTTCGCCACTGCTCCTGCGGCCACGCGCGCCGCGGTTTCCCGTCCTGAGGCCCGGCCCCCTCCCCGGTGGTCCCGGATGCCGTATTTCTTGAAATAGGTGAAATCTCCGTGACCGGGCCTAAAAACGTTGCGCAATTCGTCGTAAGCGGCGCTATCGCTGTCGCGATTGTGGATGAGAAGCGCAATAGGCGTCCCGGTCGTCTTTCCTTCGAAGGTCCCGGAAAGGATCTCGACGCGGTCCTCTTCCTTCCTCGGCGAGGCGAAGGCCCTCGCGCCCGGTTTACGACGGTCGAGTTCCTGTTGGATGTCGCTCTTGTCGAGGTCGACCCCGGGAGGACAACCGTCGACCACGGCCCCGACGGCCGGTCCGTGGGATTCTCCCCAGGTTGTGACGCGAAAAAAGATTCCGATCATGTTACCGGGCATAGACTTTCCTCTTCGGTTTCTCGACCCCTATCCTTAATCCTTCGGTGTCGGCTCGACCCCCATCGTCTTTACGCAAGCAAATGCCTCTAAAGAAGGAGGTTTTTCTCCTGGATTAGTCCGCTTATCTCGTCCACTACCTCGTCGACCCCGCGGCCGGTCGTGTCTATCCGGTGGTTGGCCAGCAGACGGTAGACCGGTTCCCGCTCTTTGAGCATAGCGGCCGTTTCGCCCAGCGAATCAGCTTCCGATAGAGGGGGGCGCTGGGCGGCCGTCGCAGCGTCTTTCTCCATTCTTTCGACGATCACCCCGGGGGCTGCGTCCAGCCAGATGAAAACCCCACGTGCCTTCAGGGCTTCCAGGTTTAAAGGGTTCATCACGGCGCCCCCACCGAGGGCGATAACGCACCCGGTTACGAAGGTCAGACTCTTGATGACGATCCTTTCTTCCTTGCGGAAGCCCGCCCATCCCATCTCGGCGACGATCTCGCTGACGCTTTTCCCCTTTCGCCGACAGATGAGATTGTCCGTGTCGTAGAAGGGAAGTCCAAGCCTCTCCGCAAGACGGCTGCCGACCGCGGTTTTCCCCGCCGACCGGTAACCGATCAGGATGATGTTCCTGTTTAAGTCGTCAACTCGTCCATTCATCTCGCTCATTAAGAAGTCAGCTTGCTCAGTTCCGCCCAGAACCCGGGGAACGACTTCTTGACGCAGTCCCCGTCTTTGATCCGAATGCCCGGGACGACAAGCCCCAGTACGGCAAAGCTCATGGCGATACGGTGGTCGTTGTATGTTTCTATCGCAGCGCTCCGCGGGCTTCCGCCTTCAATCACGAGGCCGTCCTCGGTCTCGTAGGCCCGGATGCCGACACGGTTCAACTCAGTAACGAGCGCCTCCAGGCGGTTGCTTTCCTTGAACCTCAGGTGAGGCACGTTTTTGACAACCGTCTTGCCCGGCCGCACGGCACCGAGGACTGCCAGGGTCGGGACCATGTCCGGCATGTCGCCCAGGTCGAAGACGAAATCCCCTGACCTCAGCTCTCCGCCTTCCACCTCTACGAAACTGTTTCCCCTGACGACGGCACAGCCGAGTTGTTCCAGGATGCCCAGAAAAGCGATGTCTCCCTGGAGTGTCCTCGGATTTATTTCTTCCGCGCGGATTCTACCCCCGCTCACGGCAGCCGCCGAGAAGAAGTAGGAGGCGCTCGAGGCGTCTCCCTCCACCCGGTAACTCTTGCCCCTGTAACGCCGTCCCGCTTTTATCAGGTATCGGTCGGGCGCCTGTCTGACGACCGGGACGCCGAAGGCCTCCATCGTCTCGAGGGTCATATCGATGTAAGGTTGAGAAGGTGTGCGTCCCCGGAGTTCCACGATCGTGGCCTTCGCTGCGTAGGGGGCGCTGATCAGAAGCGACGAGACGTACTGGCTGCTTTCGATGTCGCGGAGAGCGACTGTTCCGCCCGGCATGCCTTCGGCATCTATGATAACCGGAGGAAAACCGCCGTCGCTCCGTACGCGGATACCCATCGATACCAGGGCGTCGAGCAGGGGCTTGACGGGCCTCTCGCGCAGGCGGCCGTCTCCCGTGAGGACATAATTGCCCCGGCCGAGCGCGACGAGAGAAATCAAGAGCCGCAGGGCCGTACCGTTGTTGCCGAGATGGATCTCCCTGCCGGGGTTTAGGATATCGCCGCCCGTGCCGTTGACTGTTATGCCGTCGTCTCCGACCATAATCTCTGCGCCGAGATCACGCAAGGCCGACATCAGACGCTCCGTGTCGCCGGATAGGAGGGCATTACTCAGGAAAGAAGTCCCTTCCGCCAGGGCGGCGATCGCGAGAGCGCGCTGGGTATAACTCTTCGACCCGGGGATCTTCACCTCAGCGTCGACACGGCTCACATGTTTTATTTCAATCTCTTTCATTTCCGGCTCATACGACAAAGATTAAAGGCCGCCTGACTTTTCGGCCTCGAGTTGTTCCCGAACAACCCGGTGCATCAGTGCTACCGGCGGTTCCTGCCCCGTCCAGAGGCGGATTTGCTCCGCCCCCTGGTACACGAGCATCCTCGCGCCGTTCATCGTTTCGGCGCCTGCTTTTTCGGCCTCTTCGAGAAACCTCGTTCGCCAAGGCCGGTAGATGACGTCGAAAACCCACCTGAAGCGGGCGATGTTGCGCCCGTCGACCGGCATTGTCTCCTCCTGAGGTGCCATCCCCGCCGGTGTCGTGTTGATTAGGCAATCTGCCTCAACCTTTTCTACCTCGTCGAGGCGGAAGAACCGGCAACCGAATTCAAAGGCTAATCGACGGCCTCGCTCTTCCGAACGATTCACGACGACGGGAACACCGCCCCTTTCCCTGATACCGAAGACGGCGGCCCGGGCGGTCCCGCCCGCCCCTATTACGGCGAAGGTTTTGCCCTTGAGGTCCGTCGATTCTTCCAGACTCCGGACAAGCCCTATCCAGTCGGTGTTGAAACCGGTCAGGCGGCCGCAGTCGTTGACTATAGTGTTCACGGCGCCTATGGCGCGGGCACATTCATCCACCTCGTCGAGGAGCGGCAGTACGGCCGTCTTGAAAGGAATCGTAACACTCACGCCCTTAATGTCAAGCGCCCTTATCCCGCGGATCGCGCCCTCCAGGTCATTCACACAGAAGGAGACATAGACGGCATCGAGTTGTATCTCCCTGTAAGCGGCGTTGTGCATCAACGGCGACAGACTGTGCCCCACGGGGTTACCCAACAGCCCGAACACCATGGTGACCTTTTCTTTCTTGTTCAAGGTGCACCTCTAAGCGGTAAACAGCAACCTAAGTACCTGTCTCATTTCCTCCACCGTCATCTGTCCCGGCGCCGATTCCTCGCCTCGGTCGAGTGAGGCGAAGGAAAGGAAAGAACCAAAGAAAGGCGCTGCTACGCGGCTGATGCGCCCCTTGTCTCCCATGCAGAAAGCGATGACTTCCAGCCCTTTCCTCCGAGCATAGGGGATGAGTCTGAGTACTTTCAGGTTGTCCTCCGGTGTACGGGCTGTTGTCACGACCTTGACGATGTCGGCTCCAAGGGAACGGCAGGCGACGAGCGTTTTTTGGAGGGCGCGATCGCCGGGTGTGCCCGTTTGGTTGTGACTCGAAACGATCAGCTTTGTCGCTCCGCGGTCTTCTATGGCTTTCGCAATATCCTGCACGTAAAAAGGCTCTGTCGCCGCCTCGACGTCCACGTATCCCGCGCCCAGGCGGACGGCCTCTTTCAGGAGTTCTATCCGTTCCTTTTCCGTACCTTCAAAGAAGCCTCCTTCATCACGCCGCCGGTTCGTTACGATGATCTTTTTATTGTTCCTTCCGGCAAGCAGTCTACCGAGGTCCGGGTTCTCGATCCTGTCGACCCTAAGCTCTACGAGGTCCGCCAGGGAAAAGGCCGACCCCATCTTCATGAGCGCCTCGCCGGAGCTCTCAGCCATGACGGGCACGCAGATTTTCACTGACCGTTGCCCCTCGGATATGACCCCAGTATCCTGGTGAAGGTAGTCCTCTTTTCCATCTCTTCGATGCAACCGACGATTTTTTCGACCTCGTCATGCCCCGCAAGGTCTACGAAGAAGAGGTATTCCCACATACGGTCCCGCAGCGGGTAGGACTCGATCCGTAGCATGTTGATATTCGCCCTTGCAAGGGGTTCCAGGGCGTTGTGGAGGGCGCCGGGTACGTGCGGTGTGCCGAACACGATGGAAGTCTTGTCCATGCCGGTCGCCGCGTTTTTGCCCCTTCCGACAACAAGAAACCGCGTCGTGTTGAGCGGTTCGTCCTCGATGCCCTGCGCGAGGACGTTGAGGCCGTAAACCTCCGCGGCGAGGGCGCTCCCGATGGCGGCGTCTCTTTTTTCTTCTAATACACGCCGGGCGGCAGCGGCCGTGCTCGGCATTTCCATCAAAGAGCATCCGGGCAGGTTGGCTCTGAGCCAGCCCTGGCACTGGGCCAGGGCCTGGGGGTGGGAATAGACTCGCCTGACGGCACTCTGGTCTTCACCGGGAGAAAGAAGACAATGGGATATCCTCTGGAAGATTTCAGCCCGGACGGTAAGCGGTGTTGCGATCAGGCGGTCGAGGGTCTGCTTAACGGAGCCCTCAGAGGAATTCTCCACGGGGACAACGCCGCAATCGGCTTTCTCCCCCTCTACAGTCCTGAATACGTCAGGGATGGAAACCGCCGGCACCAGCTCGGCACACTTTCCGAAATGAGAAAGTGCGGCAAGGTGGGAGAAGGACGCCTCAGGCCCGAGATAGACGACAGTTAGCTTCTTCTGGAGTGCCCGCGATGAAGAAAGGATTTCCCGGAAGATGTTCTTCAAGGCGTAGTCCGTCAGGGGTCCCCGGTTTACCTTCTTGACCTGCTCGTAGACCCTGCCTTCCTGCGCCGGGTCGTAGACCTCGCGACCTACGGTATCCTTTATCCGTCCGACTTCGACGGAGATGCGGGCCCTTTCATTCAGCAGCTTCACGATCTCGAGGTCTTTTTTGCGGAGCTCCTCCCTCAATTCTTCCAGAGTCTTTTTCTTCACCCCTTCATCTCCTCGATTACCTCTTGGACCAGTTTTTCCGGGACGCCGCCGTTCATGAACGGTAGCCCCAGTTTTTTCAGAAGGACAAAATTGACCGTGTCCCCATCCTTCTTCTTGTCTTTCCTGATCCGCGACAGTATCCCCTCTGTGTCCATGTCCCGCGGCAGTCGGTCCGGTAGGCCGATTGCCCTGATCAGTGAAGCGATTCGACCGCGGTCCTCTGCGGGCAGGTACTTGAGTTTCTCCGAGATCGAAGCGGCGGCCACCATCCCGACGGCGACGCTCTCCCCATGGGACATCCTGTACCCGGATTCCGCTTCCACGGCGTGACCGACGGTGTGGCCGAAATTAAGGACACGCCGTAGCCCTTTTTCTGTTTCGTCGATTTCCACGATCCCCTTCTTGATATGGCAAGACTTTGCTACGACTCGTTCGAGGAGCGGCCCATCCGTGCGGAGGGCGTCTACCCCGCCTTCGAGCGCGTCCAGCAGCTCGGGGTCATCGATGGCACCGTATTTAAGTATCTCCGCCAGTCCGTTCCCGAATTCCCTGGCAGGAAGGGTCTCCAGGAAGGCCAGGTCGATGAAGACGCCTTTGGGCTGATAGAAGGTCCCGAGGAAGTTCTTTCCCGCCGGCAAGTCGACACCCGTCTTGCCGCCGATGCTGCTGTCCACCTGTGCCAGGAGGGTGGTAGGTATCTGGACATAGGGGATGCCCCTCATGTAGATAGAGGCCACGAATCCGGCCAGGTCTCCTACGACACCCCCACCAAGAGCGACGACCAGAGAGCTGCGGTCGACACCAAGGTCGAGGAGCTTCTCAGCGATGCGCAATCCCGTTTCCATCGTCTTGGCGCTTTCGCCGGCCGGGAACGAGACCATGTCCGTCTTGAGGTTCGCGTCATCGAAAATTTTCAGTACCCTTCTGCCGTGAAGCTCTTCCACGGTGGAATCGGTGATGATCACGTAACGGGACGCCCAGTTGTTCTTGGCAAGAACCAGGGCCGTCCTGTCCATTATGGCCCGTCCTGTGCACACATCGTAAGACTTCGAGGTCTTCCTGTCGAGATTGACCTTTATCCGGTTCATGATCATGCCCCCAATTCGTTTTTCATGACTCTTTCGAGTGCCCGCACTTCGTCCATGAGCTGGTAGAACTTTTCCGGCTTCAGCGACTGTAACCCGTCGGAAAAGGCCTTTTCCGGTTCCGGATGGACTTCGACGAGCAGGCCGTCGGCACCCGCCGCCACAGCAGCTCGGGCGAGCGGCGTCACCAGCCGCCAATGG
>DIEZ01000082.1:52742-54210 GCA_002418885.1 Syntrophaceae bacterium UBA5761 | reverse complement strand
CACGCGCCCACGTGGGGCGCGACGAATGCGGTCTATTTTCTTTGTCAGCCAATAGGGTTTCAATCCACGCGCCCACGTGGGGCGCGACTCCTCTGGCGCTATTTCCCACTACTCCGGTAGCTGTTTCAATCCACGCGCCCACGTGGGGCGCGACCTGCCCCTGGAATTGAGCAATGCCAAAGAATACCGTTTCAATCCACGCGCCCACGTGGGGCGCGACTCTGTGCGCTGATGGGTGTACCCCGGGGCGATGTTTCAATCCACGCGCCCACGTGGGGCGCGACGACTGGCTGTCAATGGTTGCGTCCTGTATACCGCCGTTTCAATCCACGCGCCCACGTGGGGCGCGACACAACCACGCCGGTAGTGCACACGATGCGCGGAAGTTTCAATCCACGCGCCCACGTGGGGCGCGACTGAGGGCGCGGCAAAGGACGTCGGTCGGGATCGTGTTTCAATCCACGCGCCCACGTGGGGCGCGACTGCAACTCATGCTCGAATATCTTGTAGAATTGGGCCTCGTTTCAATCCACGCGCCCACGTGGGGCGCGACCTCTTTACAAGTCAGCCGGGGGCGATTCGTGTCGTTTCAATCCACGCGCCCACGTGGGGCGCGACAAAGGCACGCTGTGGGCGGTACGCACCGCTTTGGAGTTTCAATCCACGCGCCCACGTGGGGCGCGACTATCGCCGGCTCTGGCGATTTTGCCACCAACGAGTTTCAATCCACGCGCCCACGTGGGGCGCGACTAAAGCTCGCCGAGAGAAGCTCGGTGGCCACCAAGTTTCAATCCACGCGCCCACGTGGGGCGCGACGCGGGCATAATCGTTATTCGCTGCCTGCTCACGGGTTTCAATCCACGCGCCCACGTGGGGCGCGACCATTTCATTGAGGTGGTATGAAGCGTGTCCCCTGTTTCAATCCACGCGCCCACGTGGGGCGCGACTTTCTCCCGACTCCCACTGTGATGTCAAGCGGTACGGGTTTCAATCCACGCGCCCACGTGGGGCGCGACCTCCCGACTCCCACTGTGATGTCAAGCGGTACGGGTTTCAATCCACGCGCCCACGTGGGGCGCGACCCCTGGTGTTGATATGATCCAACAGGCGCTGCTGTTTCAATCCACGCGCCCACGTGGGGCGCGACTCTTTCCGGTGGGGTCGATGAGGCTTTTCCGCTGTTTCAATCCACGCGCCCACGTGGGGCGCGACTCAGCATGTCGGTATCGGCCAAAGCGGTCAGTACGGTTTCAATCCACGCGCCCACGTGGGGCGCGACATGGGCGCGGTAACATCCTCGGACGTTGGGTGATCGTTTCAATCCACGCGCCCACGTGGGGCGCGACGATCGAGAGTTATCGAGTACAGGACTTATCACGATGTTTCAATCCACGCGCCCACGTGGGGCGCGACTCCTGATCATCGAGGACGACGATTGGTACGGGGAGTTTCAATCCACGCGCCCACG
>DIEZ01000082.1:0-52638 GCA_002418885.1 Syntrophaceae bacterium UBA5761 | reverse complement strand
ACGCGCCCACGTGGGGCGCGACCCGCCTACCGCGAACTATTATTGCGCCAGCGCGTGTTTCAATCCACGCGCCCACGTGGGGCGCGACATTTCGAGCTTGGGATTCTTGTCACTGGTCTGTCGGTTTCAATCCACGCGCCCACGTGGGGCGCGACATTCGCCAAGCTCGGCATTGAGATATGGGTCGTCGTTTCAATCCACGCGCCCACGTGGGGCGCGACCAACCATTGACAACCAGTCGATGGTCAAGATACCGTTTCAATCCACGCGCCCACGTGGGGCGCGACTAACTTTATGGGCAGCATACTCGCCTTTAGTCTCTCGTTTCAATCCACGCGCCCACGTGGGGCGCGACCCATGCGCCATTGGGCCGAGTATGCGATTCGTTTGTTTCAATCCACGCGCCCACGTGGGGCGCGACCAAGTACTATCCCCGAATCATGCAGCACTGTCGCGTTTCAATCCACGCGCCCACGTGGGGCGCGACGCTGGATTGCATCAGCAAGCGCCTGGTAATCTCAGTTTCAATCCACGCGCCCACGTGGGGCGCGACTTTTACCGCGTTTCTCCGCCCCCATTATTGCTACGTTTCAATCCACGCGCCCACGTGGGGCGCGACTCTATTGTGCTCTCGCCTCCTGCCGGCGCGATCCGTTTCAATCCACGCGCCCACGTGGGGCGCGACTGAGGGCGCGGCAAAGGACGTCGGTCGGGATCGTGTTTCAATCCACGCGCCCACGTGGGGCGCGACCCGGATTCCTTCAGGGTCTTGCTCTGCTAATCCAGTTTCAATCCACGCGCCCACGTGGGGCGCGACCTCCCTGCCCAATAATTATTGTAAATAGGTACATGTTTCAATCCACGCGCCCACGTGGGGCGCGACTGAATACTTTAGCATGTTTTTCATTGTAAGCTATTGTTTCAATCCACGCGCCCACGTGGGGCGCGACCATTTGTTTACAATTAGTGCAGGTTCGATGCTCTGGTTTCAATCCACGCGCCCACGTGGGGCGCGACATCCCTCCCAAATCCTTTTTCCATCGATGCCCAAGTTTCAATCCACGCGCCCACGTGGGGCGCGACCGAAACTATCTTGAATAATTTGTTCCAGGATTTCAGTTTCAATCCACGCGCCCACGTGGGGCGCGACCAACCCTCGGACCCAATTCCAGCAAAGGGGGAAAGTTTCAATCCACGCGCCCACGTGGGGCGCGACAAAGCCTTCTTGATTTTTTCCCGTATTTCGGGAGAGTTTCAATCCACGCGCCCACGTGGGGCGCGACTCGGAGCGTTTGGCCAGGTAGATTCCAAAACGACGTTTCAATCCACGCGCCCACGTGGGGCGCGACTGTTTTCTGATTTCTCTCACTGTATCAATTCCGCGTTTCAATCCACGCGCCCACGTGGGGCGCGACATAATTTTTGTTATGTTTTCCCTTGTTCAGGTCTGTTTCAATCCACGCGCCCACGTGGGGCGCGACGGAAAGACTGGCAAAGAAGGACGCCGAACTTAAAGTTTCAATCCACGCGCCCACGTGGGGCGCGACCAAAGAAATCAGATCAACATTTGCCGATTCTGATGTTTCAATCCACGCGCCCACGTGGGGCGCGACAAAAGATCAATACCAAGTCGCGCATATTCTTGTTGTTTCAATCCACGCGCCCACGTGGGGCGCGACAGAGGTCATTTTTCCTCCTTAATTCTCTTTATAAGTTTCAATCCACGCGCCCACGTGGGGCGCGACTTCTGTTTTAGATTGGGCTTCTTCATAAGATAAAGTTTCAATCCACGCGCCCACGTGGGGCGCGACAGTTAATCTCTAAGTCTTTAAAATGAAACAAAATAAACCGCTAATTGCGCGGAACATACTTTTTTTCAACCCAAAATATTCAGTTTTCAAAGAGCAGAGGCGAAAATACCTGTAAATTCACCTTGATTAGGATTCCGCGACCGCTCAGGAAAAATCCCGTCAACATCAGGTTCGCGGAAGCCTCTCAGACGATCATCGGCCCTTCCTGGTCAATCGATTTCTTGGCGCCCACGTGCTCGACACGGCGACGCCAGTTCGACCCCAAAAAGTAAAAACGCAAGCTGTCCTTATCCCTGTCGATTTCCTTTATCAGCCGGTCTCGCAGAATTGCCCACTGTGCGGGATCCACGATGCATTCAAACACAGAATATTGCACGCGCTGGCCGTAGTTTTGACAGGCTTTTGCCACTCTTCGCAGACGACGGGCACCTCCATCATCATCGGTGGCAACATCATAGCTGACAAGGACAAACATGACGCCTCCAATTACTTCCAGATGAAAGGCGGATAACCGTCGAGATCCCCACGAAGGTAACGGGACATCAACAAAGCCTGTATGTAAAATAAGAGCCCTACAGTAACCTTCTCCTCCAAAAAGGGGTGCATGATTTCCTCCTGCTTTCTTTCCTGATAGGCGATTATCACCGTCTTCCGCGTATCATCATCCATGAGGACCGCGCCGGAATCGGTCCTTTTGAAACCTTTGCCTTGAACACGCCTCAAGTTGATGAGCGATAGGGCAAGTCTGTCTCCAAGATATGGCCTGAATTCCTCCATGATGTCGAGGGCGAGCCCCGGCCTGCCGGGACGATCGCGGTGGAGGAATCCAACAGCCGGATCCAGACCGACAGACTCGAGAGCCGACCGAACGTCGTGCACCAATAGAGTGTACAAAAATGACAGCAGACAATTGACGTTGTCCAAAGGTGGCCTCCGGTTCCTCTCCGAAAAAGTGAAGACATCTTTCTGAGAGACGATCAAATGGTCGAAGACGGCGAAATAACAGTGAGCGGCGTCTCCCTCGATACCCCGCACTGCATCGAGGGTCGTTGTTCGGTCGAGACCCTCCAGGCATCGCCCCAGGTAATCCACGGCCTGGCGAAGACTCGCATCGTTCACCTTTTGCCCGTGGTCCCTCAAAGTGCGCTGGATGACGGTCCGCGAATTGGCGATCTTTCCGGTCAGTAGGCATCTGGCGATGCCCGCAGAGGCTTTGAGGTCGTCCGCTTTCCGGTATTGTTCTCGGCGCAAAAGAACATTTCCGGAAACCGGTCCTTGCACTCTTGCCAGGAAACGACCGTGCTCCGTTAGGAAACTGACCGCTACGCCGTTTTCTCCGCAGAATCCCATCAGATAAGGGCTGCAGGAGACCTGGCCGAAGCAGACGATCCCGCCGATGGTATGAACAGGCACCCGAAGTCGCACCTCGCCATCGACTTTCACCGCCACGGTTTCCCCTTCCTTTGCGAGGTATGAACCCTGGGTGGTCACAAATAGGGTGTTCAGATGCTTTTTCATGGTTCACCTATGACTCGTGCCAGGTAGTTTTTCACGGACCGTTTCTTCTGCAACGTCTTCGGCAGGCACTCGGCAACGAGAGAACAGCTCTCGCAGCGTTTTGCGTAAACTGGTCCGGGCGTGATCCCGGAATCGATCAATTCGCGCGTTTTCTTCGCCGTTTCCTCAGTCTTCCGGCGAAGTGCCTCATCGAACTCTACGTCGAGGCGGCGGCGTGTCCTGCCGTAGAAGATTGCGCCACGGGGCACCTCGATGTTGAGCATTTCCTCCAGGCACATCGCCTGGGCGCAGAGCTGTACTTTGTCGCAGTCGTCCACCTTTGGTTTTCCCCGTTTGTATTCAACGGGGTAAGGTATCCACCTGCCTTTCTCAACCTTATGGAACTCAACCACGTCCGACTTGCCGATCAACCCTAACCGCAAAGACCTGAGCGGCACGCCCCTCTCGACTTTCACGTCCCCCCGCGCCTCAGCCTCTTGCTCGTGCACCCGTTCGTGCATCAGGCGGCCTTCAGCAGTGCGTCCGCTCTCTTTCCATGTTTGTTCGACATGGATGAGAGCACATTGGCGTGGGCAGAACACCATGTGCTGCAAAGCGGATAGCAGGATCAGATCGTCCGGTTCGTACATGCCGCTGTTATTTACCTAATTTATTACCCATATTGATGTTTATTACCTAATTCCCGGTTCTATGCCATCTTGCATTCCTGCCGCGCCCCAGACATTCGAGGGCCCTCTGGCCTCGTAGTTCTTTCAGCACCTTACGTATCATATCGACACCGACGCCAGGACATTTTTGCTGGATATCTGCTACGCTGAAATTACCGGTAAAACCACCGATTGCCTCCCGGACAAGAGACGTCTTTTCACCCCTTGGTTGAGGCATGCCACCCAACCTCTCTTCAAATTCGCGGTACGCGCTTCTGAGGATGAAACAGACAAAGTTAATGTAGTGCCATGGATCGTGTCGGCCTTCGTGCCATCTTGCCGAACTCAGCTTTAACGTTTCATAGTATCTCTCTTTATTTTGCTCGATGAGACGTTCGAGACTGATATACCTTCCGACCTCGATTCCAAGATGATAGCATTGCAGAAGAATCAGTAGCCTCGCGACCCTGCCGTTACCGTCTCGGAAAGGATGTATGCACAAGAAATCAAGACCAAACGCCGCCATCGCGATGAGCGGAGGAACCTTCGCTTCACTGATGCATTCGCGCCAAGCATCCATAAGTCCTTTCATGAAAGGACCCGTCTTGACGGCCGGCACGGTTCGGAACCTAATATTGGACGTTCCGTCCAGTCTCTTTTCGATGATGTCGCTGTCTTTTTCTTTGTATTTGCCGGCATCCCACATGTCGCCACGTACGAGGCCGTGCAGCTTCCTACAGGTATCTTCAGTAATCGGCAATTCTGCTCCCCGCTCGTGAATGAGGTTGAGAGCCTCCCGATACCCGCGAACCTCTTCTTCCGATCTGTCATGGAGAAGCGATTTGCCAAAGATGATGGTGCCGATGCGCTTTTGATCGACCTCTACGCCCTCGATTCGGTTCGACGACACCGCGCTCTCAATGAGGGCATGCTCCTTAAGGGCTTTCAGGCGCTGCGGCGATTGCTTCGCATAAAGATCCTGCCTGCCTTTCGCCTCACTGATTTCCGTCAGATACCACGATGTCGTCACGGGAACCATCTTGAGGCTCGTTATGAATTGTTTCAAAGTCATCATGCCGGCAGCGTCACTCCTTCGCTTTTTTATGTTGGGATCAGCTCACGTTTTGCCTCTCCGCCATCGGGCATAACTTCAAGTCCTGGTAGCTTCCGTGGAGAAGCAGGAGGGGTTCGAGGTTACGCTATCTGGTTATATTTTCTCTTGTAGAACGCGCGTATCTTTCAGTATATCTATTCAAAAACCGTCAATCTCTTCTGGTTTGAGGCCATCCAAATTTGCAAAAGAATGACTTCCATCTGCATTTACTGTGAGCGTCTTGTGCACTTTTGCAGACGAGTATTGTCCTGATTTAGAGTTATGCTCCCACCAGACAACTTTTCGCACGACCATACTTCCTTCTGGGCGCGCAGAGGAGGCATCGTTTTCGAAGAGCCTGGGAAGAATTGCCTTAATGACCGCAGCATCCTCATCTGAAAAACCTGTGCGTTCAGCAAGTTGGGGATTCATGCTGCCGTAAGTGACATATATTCCGCTGTCAACCCGGTGCTTCATGCCCATGGTGTCGGAGCTACGCTTTCCTTCTTTTGTTTCTTCCGCATTAACACTCTTAGTAATTTGAATGCTGGAGATACTCACGGAACCAATACTAAAAGCGGAGTGAATTGTAACTGGGCCACGAATACCGATTGATATACCGGTATCACCTTCAGATTCCCCATCCTCTTTCTTTTTCCCTTTTTTGTCCGATTTAAAAGCAAACAACTGTCCGAAAGCACGAACGTCGATCCACGATTCACATGCCTTTTTTACCGTTTCCGCTCCGCCCAGGTCTTTACTAAGTTCCGCTTCGGCACGGGCCCTGAGGCTTTTGGCATCATCACATTTGCGATCGTCGGACTGCACGAAAACGGCTTGCCCTTTTTCTTTTCCCTCTTTTTTCAGATCGACGAACCTCTCAATCATGCGATCCCGGATTTTCCGCTTGAGACACACATCAGTGATCTCGCCAAGGCCTTCATAATCCGTGCGGGGACGGTTCCCATTCAAGGGATCACCATTAGGATTGGCATTCTTCACGCTCATGATAATAGCGAAATCGATT
The DNA here is from genome assembly GCA_002418885.1 of Syntrophaceae bacterium UBA5761. Lineage (GTDB taxonomy): Bacteria > Desulfobacterota > Syntrophia > Syntrophales > UBA4778 > UBA2207. The sequence goes on along the minus strand of DIEZ01000082.1, from coordinate 46,542 downwards.
TTTTTACTCAGAGTAGCCATATATTTATTTCTCCTTTTCTGATTTGTTTATTCTTCGTCATCTATATTCTGATTTTCCGCATCTTCTGCTGATTTCAATACCCACTGGCCTCTTTCTCGTTTATGATCATTTAGCCATGTCCTCTGGCAATGATAGGCTAATAGAAATTCACCGCTTAATCGAGTGTCGTTTGTAAACTCATTAGGCTGAAACTGGCAGCATAATTTATCAAGCAACTCCATATAACCGCTAAGCAGACCGGGTGCTTTTGCATTAATGCGTGCTTTGTATGGTGCAAGGCTGGTCTCAATGGTGCGCCAGGTTGAATAAGGTCTGTCGGCGAACCGCTGCATCAGACGTGCGGCAGTTGTCTCCCGCTTTTCGCCGGCAAAGTAAAGAGCCATCGATTCAATTCTTTCCGCCACCGCAAGCAGCCTGCCATACAAGTAGTCCCGTGAATTCCTTTCCTCTTCAAGCGCCATAATGTACCCCCTTTCATTGTGAAATCCTTTGAATAGCGAACATGCTATGCCTAGACACTTTTCAAATTCCGGTTTACTCCCATCCTTTTCTTGCTTGAAACTCGACCTGTTTGAAGCACGGCGCACACACTGTTCAACCAAATCGCGGGGAACCGGTCTGGCGTCAATGATTGAAGGCAGAAGACGCTCCACCGTGGCATTGAGAAGTCTAATGCCGTTCTTCCATTCCACCTTGCTTCCGTATGCACACCATGCGATATCTTTTGGTGCTGGCGCACCTTGAAAAAGAATTAGCTTCTTTTTGTCGTTCTTATCCCTGCCGTAGTTCTGCAACCAGGCAAAGTCGGAATGCCATTTTTGAATACGTTCTAGAAATTCAGAACCGGTCAATTCTCGGTAGAAGGTAATTGCCATGCGCCCCGGAGTCGCAGAATCTAAGCCCATGACGACTATGTTTTCAGTGTCGGTAATGCTGGCTTTGAATCCGGCAAGTTTCTTGTTGAAGCGCAGCGCAAAGGACTGCCCAACGTCGCCGATTTGCGAAGTCGAGGTATCGTCCACTTGGAAATCGTCACCGAGAAAATCCCAGGAGTTGACGCATGGGTTGGGGATGGATTTACCAGATGTGGCCCACGAGACAAAGACTTGGTCTCCACTACGGAACGCCTGCTTACGACCGATCAGCCAGCGAAGCGCACTATGAGCCTTTTGAGTTACTTCTGAAGAAACAGATGCTGCTTCATTAGCAAACATAAATCTGCCGAGATAAGTAAAACCACTATTGTCATTTGATGAGATAAGTTTAGCCCCGTCGCGGCCGCTACGAAGTTTTGAGGGATGTTTTTGGGCTATTTCTGTTTCATGTTTGCCAGTGACATAGCAAAAACCTTTTATGGAATCGAATGAACTTAAGTACTTGCCCCACGCATCAAAGAGAGTTTTATCTTTCCATGTTTCAGAACAAAGAGAATCCTCTGACTCTACTTTCCAGCGAACAAAAACCTTTGCTTGATTCTTTATTCCCTTATCATCAAATGCAAGAAGTTTAATAATGGGCGGCAAGGTTTCTGATTCAGCAATCATTGGTACTACTTTTTCATTTAGTGCGGTTACCTTTACTTTCTTCTTATCATCTATTTTCTCAATAACTGCCAATTTCCCATCTTTTTCAAAAAGCAACTTGGTATCCAACAAATCTTGGATAAGAGTTTTCTTAGATACATAATCATAAACGGCTTTGACTTTTTTATGTATGAATTCTGAGCTAGCCCATGGTTCTAGCTGTTTAAGATAATCATCGAAATAAGATTGGCGATCTCCATATTTTTCATAATCGCCTGCGCAATACTGGAGTGAATCGCATAATGGGTGAGGCGCAATACCACTAGTCCTTCCTGTCAATGACTTTTCAGTAACCGGAATCAGTGTCTTTGCGTTATTTTTCTCAATCAAAGATGCTCTTCTAAAATTACCTTTTTGGTCTATTACAACCTCAACATGCGCGTTTTGAACGGAATATCCTACAGGGCACAATTCATCAATATCTAGAATTTGGTCATTTCCAGTACATGCGTCATATGTCTCGTATAGTTTCTGTATCCAACTCATGCCATCACCTCCAGTTCCTCGGCTTCGAGACAAACTGACTTCACATTTTCAGTTCCGAAACTTTTAGCCGTCATCTGCCGGACCAATTTCCTATATTTGCAATCATCAGGTCGTTCAAAATCTAAAATCCCTTTTTTCAATACGGGATGCCAGAATCTCGCGTACAACTCCTTCCCTCCCGCTTCATCAGGATAATCAAAACCGTGAAACATAAGTCCATATGCGATTTCCTCATCATTGTCGTACGCACCTGTGTCTTCGCCAAATACACATGGTGCGACGTAGCCTTGACAATCGCGTGTGCCGAGAAAAATATCCTGCCTACCGCCCCGCTCAAGCAACCTTTTGGCAATGGCAAAGTGTTTTCCGTCAATACGGTCTTTTTCTAACGTCGTATTGTGTTCATTCCACTTAAAATGAGCCCGAACTTGGTACTCGACATCGGAAAGAAACGTATAAATTGCGAGATCATTGAAGTTTTCCTGTTTCTTTCCAGGAATCTTTTCGCTTGAATAGATACCCCCATAGTTTAACGGTTTCGTCCCCTTGGTCTGTGTGCGAATCCGCCGCATCACTCTCACCGCATCCACCACCCAGATAATCGTTGGCTTCCAGTAGATTGACTTGCATACTCCTTTCAGCGCCTCGTAGGTCGGCAGATGATACGTGCATTTTTCACCGCCTATTTTCGTTAGCGGATCGGTAAAAAGTGCGTAGCGACCCCAAAGTCTGAATTCGATCGTGTTTTTAGGTATCAATGTATTCATCATGGAATTGCTCCTCCCATCTCACCGGTTCTAAAGAGAGACCGGTTATTTTGCTGTAGTATTGAGTATCAAGATAAAAAATCTCCGTTCCTTCCTGAACTGGATACATTGCATTTTGCTTTGCCAACTTTTCAAATTCATGCGGAAACAGGTTGACCGAGTATTGTTGTGCCTTCTTGATAAGGTCATATTGCTTTTCAACATCAAAGGCGGCGCAAAGCTGACCAATTAATTCAGCGCCTTCTTTGTCATAACGGACAATAACGCTTCGCGTTGGTGCGTCAATCGATCTGAATAATTGCGCCGCGGTCATAAACGACTGGCGTAGGTTTATGACCGGCATGGTCCTGTTGGCTCTTCCAAATTCGTCAGATGCCCATTTGTTGGATGACAGCAAATTCAGAATTGTGTCGCTGCGATTCGCGGTCACAACAGGATAATCCATGGCATCTTTCCGGTCATAAAAGTAGTTTTGGTAGTACCATTTGAGCATCTTCGGGCCGATTCTGTCATCATTATCGTATTTTGCTGCATCGGAATTAAAGTCATCAAGGACCTGGTTTGATTTTTCTTTGCCCACGGCAATATCCTTCAGGTACTCAAGATTTTCCTCAGCAGGATTGACCACAAACACATGGCCCAGTTCCGGGCCACCGTGGCGATTGCACCGGCCGGCGGCCTGGGCAATGGAGTCAAGTCCGGCGAGCATACGAATGACGGCCCGGAAGCTTACATCAACGCCGGCCTCGATAAGCTGTGTGCTAACACAGAGAATCGGCTCCTTATCGTCAAGCCTCCGGCGAATTGTTGCGAGGACCTGTTTACGATGGGCGGGACACATTCCCGTGGTCAGATGGAAAGCCTCGATTCCGTCTCTTTTGGCTTCCTCAAAAACGATACGGGCGGCCTTCTTCATATTGACAACGACAAGACAGCTTCCATTAGCCTTGACCTGCTCAACGGCCAGTGCCGCTATCTCCGAATAAGTCCAGCCTGGAGATTTCCGACAGTCATGGACATGAACTCTTTTCAAGTCGATGAATAGTTTACCCACATTCGGCATAAGTTCATTTTTTTCAGACAGTTCAAGGGCGCCTTTCTTTTGATCAACCGCGCCCAATAGCGGCTGTGTTGCGGTGCAGAGGAGAACTGTGCTCCCGCAGTGATCAACCAGGAAATTGACCGCATTATTGAAGAGATGGACGCATTTTATCGGCAGCGTCTGAATTTCGTCAAAAACAATGACCGCCTTTGCCAATTGGTGCATTCGCCTTGCGCCACGGGTCCCCGCCCCGAAAAGCGCCTCCAGCAATTGAACCATTGTGGTATAGACAACTGGTGCGTCCCAATTCTCGGTAAGGAGTTTTTCTTTCCAGCTTTGAATATCGGCGCCAATGTTTGAATGGTGCTCCAGAACAATCTTACCTGCATCTTCAGGGCATTCTTTCGGTTCAAGGATTCCCCGGATGACCTGTGCATTTTGATCAATGATCGTTGTGAAGGGAATCACATAGATTATTCTGTCGATGCCATCTTTATTTTCGTGGTGCTTTGCATGGTGCAAAGCAAAGCGAAGACTTGAGAGTGTTTTTCCACCACCTGTTGGTACGGTAAGAGTGAACAGTCCCTTGGGCCGCTTTGCGGCGTCAAGACAATGCGCAGATACCTCTTTGCGAATTTCATCTACACGGTTTTTTGTTTCAAAAGTTTTATATTTGTTTTCAAGCCGCTCAATCATAATATCCCACGAACGATACTTTCCCTGTTGACGATACCGAGCAGTTTTCGGCTTTTCTGAATCAGCCGTATCCTGCCGATCAGCGTCAATGAGCGCACTGAACAGGAACCTTATGAGCAATCCGAGTTGGAATTGCGCAACCGTAGAAAGAGGATTTTTCTCTGGTGAAGCGTACACAATATTCCGGCACTTCTCTTCAAACGGCTTAGTAAAAGAATTCTCTCTAAGAAGGGCGTTTATTCGTTCAAGTATGTGCTTATCAATATTTTTGAGGCATTCCTCTCGGTGAGTTTTATTGTCATTTTTCGATAGCCGCCTTGAATAAGAATCCCAGGTTCCGCTGTTGTCAGTTGTTAAGCAATTGATCAACCCCGAATGATGTGAAACCAAACACAGGGAGAGAATCTGCCCTAGCATTTTGTGAGCATTGGATGCGCCGTTCTTGTAGAATAGAAACTGGGCACCAGCGGTAGAGTGGTCAATCTTACCTTTCTTTCCTATCGGGTCTTCAAAATCCTCATCTTCGTCGGGATTGAAGTGTGGTTCATTCTTTTTTATCGCATCCGTGACGTACTTCTGAAATTCTGCACTGTATTTTCCGAAATCATGGAGAAGTCCCAATAGCTCGCCATAATTTCCCAAATTGATTTTTCCAGCGTGAATATTAGCAATTTCAGCGACACCTTTGAGGTGTTCATGCAATTCCTGATTTTTATGAGCTATGTATTTAGGCATGAATGTGCTCCCTCAATTTTCAAAATTGCTCACCGTTCTCTTCGTTGATGAGACTGCACATTTCCTAGCATCATGCCACAGTCCCGTGAGACGGCCACAAATTGTCGGCGCTAAAAGAATCATCTAATTGTCGTGACATTTTGGTCACGTTTTTCAAATGTTCATAAAGGCACTGCAACCTTTCAAATGATTACCCCTCCTTTGAATGGGCGTAATAGTAGAGCCATCGATTGCTTCATAGGCTGGAAGTTACCCGTGCGTCCAGCTATATTGGACTGTCTTTTTCATCCATTTACGAGACATTCCAGCATCCCTTCCCGCCGCTCCGATGTGTAGTAAAGCGGCGCATCCAGCCTGTCCCGCATGAAGGTGATGTCGCGCTGGGCCGTTTTTCGCGGTATCACGAATTTTTCTGCAAGACTCCGAGTGTTTGGGTATTTCCTTTCCCTGGCCTTGGTGTGGAACCAGAGGAAACGCTCATAGATAACCTTGGATGACATACGGCCTCCCGGATGAAGGCTGCGACGTGAACGGCATTATGAAAATCAAGGAAAACGACCGAAATAGAAATATGTGGAATGAGTTAAAGCTGTTACGGCATACTTTGTCAAGAAAATTGTTGGAGAATTGTTGGAAGTCGGCACTCAAGCCGAAGTCAAACAATCTCTATCGGCAGGCCGAAAAGGTCCTTTGCGTTCTGCGAGGTGGCCTTCCCGACTTCCTCCGGCATGATCCCTTTGACCTCTGCTATCTTGCGGGCGGTGAAGACGACGTATGCGGGCTCGTTTCGTTTGCCCCGGTAGGGATGGGGTGTGAGGTAGGGAGCGTCGGTTTCGATCAGGAGCCGGTTCAGGGGGACGCCTTTGGCGACATCGCGCATCTTCTCGGACTTGGGGAACGTGACGGGGCCGGGGATAGAGATGTAGAACCCGAGGTCGATACACTCCATCGCCATCGTCCTGTCGCCGGAGAAGCAGTGGACGACGCCCCTCTTTTTACCCTTCCAGCCCTTCAACATCTCGAGGGTTTCGCGATGGGCTTCTCGGTCGTGAATCACGACGGGGAGGTCTAGGTCTTCCGCCAGTTCGAGCTGCTCGCCGAATCTCTTTATCTGAATGTCCCTAGGAGAGAGGTTTCGGAAGAAGTCGAGGCCGATTTCCCCGTAGGCTACGACTTTTTCCGCGGAAGCGAGGCTCCGGATCGTGTCATAGGTCTCAGGGCCTATGCCTTTTACCTCGTGGGGATGGATGCCGACGACGGCGAAGACGTTTTCATGCTGCTTCGCGATAGCGAGCGCCTTCCGGCAATCCTCCGGCGTCGTTCCGACAGTTATGATGTATTCTACCCCCGCTTCCAGTGCCCGTCTCACCACTTCTGCGCGGTCCCGGTCGAACTCCTTCATTTCCAGGTGGGCGTGAGAATCGATGTACATGATGATCCAATCCTTTCTTCAGAAATCGCCTTACCCTCTCAGCCTCGGGTCGAGGGAATCACGGATCCCTTCTCCCAGGAGGTTATAGCCGAGTACGGTCAAGAGGATGGCCAATCCCGGGAAAAAGGAGAGCCACCAGGCGATGTCGATGTTGTCCTTCCCCGCGGTCAGGATGTTCCCCCAGCTCGGTGTCGGCGGTTGCACACCGATGCCGAGAAAGCTCAGCGCGGATTCCGTCAGTATCGCGCCGGCAATCCCGAAGGTGGCGGCGACAAGGATGGAGGCCATGGCGTTCGGGAGGATGTGGATGAAGATGATCCTCATGTCTCCTGCACCGATGGCCCGGGCGGCCTGCACGAATTCTCGCTCCTTCAGGCTGATGAAGTCGGCCCGAACCAGCCTGGTGATGCCCATCCACCCCGTGAGACCGATGATGGCCATGATGTTCCAGATGGAGGGCTCGAGGAAGGCGATGACCGCGAGGATCAGGAAGAAGGTAGGAAAACAGAGCATTATGTCCACCGCCCTCATGATGAAGGAGTCCACCCACCCGCCGTAATATCCCGCAACAGCCCCGAGGACTATGCCGATCAGGATGGCGATGCCTGTCGAGGCGAAGCCCACCTTGAGCGAAATCCTCGACCCCCAGACCATCCTGCTCAGGACGTCCCGGCCGAGCTCGTCCGTGCCCAGCGGATTATCCGCCGAAGGCGGAGCGAGGACGTTCTGGAGGTTGATTTCTCCGGGGTCGTGAGGCGAAAGCAACGGGGCGAAGATCGAGACGACGAAGAAGAGCACCACGATGAAGCTCCCGCCGAGGGCCAGTTTGTTTTTCTTGAATCGAGTCCAGAAGTCCATAGCCTATCTTGTTCTTATTGTACTCTTATCCTCGGGTCGGCCAGGGCGTAGCAGACGTCGGCGAGCAGGTTGGCGACGAGCGTGAGCACGGCGCCGATGACGAGAATACCCATGATGACGGGGTAATCCCGCGACATGACCGACATGTAAAAAAGTTGTCCCATCCCGGGGATCGCGAAGATGGTTTCGAAGATCACGCTCCCGCCGATGAGACCGGGTACCGAGAGGCCGAGGATCGTGATCACGGGCAGCAGGGCGTTCCTCAAGGCATGTTTGTAGATGACGGTCCTTTCGCTCAGGCCCTTGGCCCTTGCCGTGGTGATGTAATCTTGCCGGATGACCTCGAGCATGTTGGACCGTATGTAACGGGAGAAACCCGCGATGCCCCCGAATGCGGACAGGAACACGGGGAGGATCAGGTGCTTGACGAGGTCCGCAAAGGCGCTGAACGGCGGGAGGTATTCGTAGTTGAGGGAACGGATTCCCGAGATGGGAAGCCATCCCAGGTGAATGCCGAAGAGGATCATCAAGAGAAGGGCGAGCCAGAACGTCGGCATGGCAAAGCCGACGAAGACGAGCACGGTCGTGATTTTATCGAAGAGGGAATTACGGCGGACGGCGGAAGCGACTCCGACGGGAAGGGCGACGGCGATGATTAGGCCGAGGGAAAGGGCGTTGATGGTGATAGTGATAGGGATTCTTTCCAGTATCTTATCCGCCACGGGTCGGCCGTCGGGAGAAAAGGAATTCCCCAGGTCGAGAACGACGATCTTTTTAAGCCAGGATAGGTACTGCTCATGGAGGGGCTTGTCGAGTTCGTAAAGTGCCCTCAACCTCTCTTTCACCTCCGCCGAAGCACGAGGGTTCATCTGGGTCTGCAGGTCGGTCGGGGAGCCGGGGGCGAGATGGATGACGGCAAAACAGATGATCGTTATTCCGATCAGCAAAGGCACCATGAAGATGAGTCTTCGCAAGATATAGTTCAGCAACGCTCAAACCTGCTGACAGCGGCCGACGCAGACGTACACGAAGCCTCTACCTTTCATCTCTGCCGGGTCATACTGGTTTCTGCCGTCGAAGACGACGGGACTCTTCATGAGTTTTTTCATCCGGTAGAAATCGGGGTTTCTGAAAAAGTGCCATTCCGTCGCGAGGACCAGGAAGTCGGCCCCTGAGAGGGCGTCGTAAGCGTTTTTGAAATATGAGACCCCGAGAGCGCGTCCCAAGACCTTCTTCGCCTCTCTTTGTGCTTCCGGGTCGTAGGCCTGGACGTGGGCGCCCTCGGCGAGCAACATTCGGACGATCTCCAGTGCGGGCGACTCCCTGACGTCGTCGGTGTTCGGCTTGAAGGCCAGTCCCCATACCGCAGCCGTCTTACCTTTCAAGCCCTCTTTGTCGGAATGGTAGCGGATTACCTTTTCCATGAAGAGGCGTTTCTGTCTCATGTTCATCTCATCGACGGACTTCAGGATTTTTGGCTCGAACCGTGCCTCCTCGGCGGTTGAAATCAGCGCCTTCACGTCCTTCGGAAAACAGGAGCCTCCGTATCCGAGTCCGGGGTAGATGAATGAATAACCGATCCTACTATCCGACCCGATCCCCAGCCGCACCTTCGCCGCGTCGGCCCCGACCCTTTCGCAGATGTTGGCTATCTCGTTCATGAACGATATCCTCGTCGCCAGCATCGCATTTGCCGCGTACTTAGTCAATTCGGCGCTCTTGATGTCCATCACGATCACCTTTTCGCGGTCCATTGCGAAGGGGGCGTATATTTCTTTCATCAACTCGGCCGTCCGTACGTTGTCGACGCCGATGACGACGCGGTCGGGCTTCAGAAAGTCGTTGACGGCGTCGCCTTCTTTCATGAATTCGGGGTTGGAGACGACGTCGAATTCGAGAGAAACATTGCGCTTCTTCAGTTCTCTGTCGATCGTCTCTCTGACCTTGTCCGCGGTGCCGACGGGGACGGTGGATTTGTTGATGATGATCTTGTATTCGTTCATGATACGCCCTATGCCCTCGGCAACGGAGAGGACATTCTTGAGGTCGGCGGCCCCGTTGGCGTCGGGAGGAGTCCCGACGGCGATGAAGAGGAAGAGGGAATTCGCCACCGCCTCTGCAAGGTCAGTAGTGAATTTCAGTCGGCCGCCCTCCAAGTTCTTCTTTACCAGAAGCTCGAGGCCGGGCTCGTATATCGGGACGATGCCCTTATTCAGGGAAACGATCTTCTTCTCGTCTACATCGACACAGGTCACGTCATTACCCATGTGGGCGAAACAGGTCGCAGCGACAAGTCCTACATAGCCCGTACCGACAAAACCGATCTTCATGTCTCCTCCGCAGAACTACTAAGAGCGCCCTTATGCCGGAAGCCCTATTGTTTCAAGGTTCTTGAGTGTCTTCCAGAAATTCTCTTCCGTGTGGGGTTCGAGGGTGATGATCGGACGGACCTTCATCTCTTCGATCGTCGAGAAAAGCCTGGCGAAGGGGAAGTTCCCGTCGCCGACGGGCAGATGCTCATCGGCGACGCCCCTGTTGTCGTGTAGGTGAAGTTGCCCCAGGAAGGGACCGAGTTCTTCCATCCACTGCTCGAAGCTGCGGTTTGAAAAGGCGTTAAAATGTCCGGCATCGAAACAGAAAATCAGATTCGCCGCGTCGAGGCCGCGAAAAAGACGGCAAAGTTGATGAGGCGTTTTTTCGTACACGTTTTCGAGGGCGATTGTCGTATCCATTTCTTCGGCGAGGGTGATGAACTTGCCCCACGTGTCCAGGCTGTTTTCGACCCAGGCTTCTTCCGTCGACACGTAGTAACGATCGTCGAAAGAGGGATGACAGACGATGCAACTCGGCCTGAAGAACGGCGCGATGTCGAAGACCTGCATGAGCCTTTCGATGGAGGCCTGTCTGATTTTTTGGTCCACGGCGCCCGGGCGCAGGTCCATGAAAGGCGCATGGAAGGTGACCGTCAGGCCGTGGTCGAGCAGCACTTCCGCCACGCGGACATAGTCCTGGACCATGAAGTTTTCGATGTCATCGTGGCTGAAGCAGATTTCCGGGTTGATGCCCTTTTCCACTACCATCGGCAGGTACTGACGGTAGAGGGAATGAAAGGGCATGTTTACCTGAACCCTCTTTAGAATTTTCTCCTGCATGGCGACGTCCCGCAAAAAGTGAAGTAACAGCTTTTTATCACAGGAGGTCGTCTTCATCAACCCTATCAACCCCCCATCGATGGGTCCGGATGGAGAACTGCATTGACATGTTTTTGTGATTGCGCTAACATAACAACAACTTAATAACACCCCCAAGGAGGTAGCTCTGGTCAAGAAAGAATTTAGCACGAGAAAGGCCGTTCTTCTCATCGTCAACACCATTCTCAAGAAGAAGGCGACGAATGTCGTCGTTCTGAAGGTAAAGAAGCTTTCATCCATCGCCGACTATCTTGTCATCTGCAGCGGAAGCTCGGACCGGCAGGTCCAGGCTATCGCTTCTTCCATCGAAGAAGACATGAAAAAAGAGACGAAATTACCCCTTGGGGTCGAAGGGGATCGTATCGGGAAATGGATTCTAATTGATTACGGCGATGTCGTCATCCATGTCTTCTTAGAGCCGGTAAGGGAATTTTATGACCTGGAGCGCCTGTGGTCGGATGTCCCCCGGATGGAGATCGGGGATGGTGTGACGGAGATAACGAGCCTCGACAAGGGCATGTGAAGTGAAGTCCTTCATGACCGACCTTGCGGACCTCATCTTCCCTCCCGCATGTTGCTCCTGCGGCGCTTTGCTGGGGAGGGGTATGACGACCTTCTGCGGCGCCTGTCTTTCCGAAATCCGCTTTATCCGTGCACCCCTCTGCCCGGTCTGCGGCATTCCTTATCCGAATGAGGCGGAAATCAACCACCGGTGTGCGGATTGCATCCGGTCGAAGGAATCATTTTCCCTCGCGAGGGCCGTTGGTGTGTACGATTCCGTTCTTTTAGAGGTAATCCGCAGGTTCAAATATCGGGGCCGGATCAACCTCGGCGAGGCCCTGGGGCGATTCATGGCTGAGTTTCGCTATGAAGGCATGAAAATCGAGGATTATACGCTGATTGTGCCCGTCCCACTCCACAGGAAAAGGTTGAAAGAGAGGGGTTTCAACCAGGCTGTGGTTTTGGCGAGGGAGATTGCACGGCGGCACGCCGTCCCGTTGGATTTAGGTGTCTTGAAGAGAAAGATTTACACGGAACCTCAGACTGGTCTGGGTAGGGACGACAGGCTCCGCAACATCCGGGGGGCCTTTGAAGTCGTGAGGCCGGAGGCGGTGAAGGAGAAAAAGCTACTGCTCATAGATGATGTTTACACGACGGGAAGCACGGTCAGGGAATGCGCGAGGGTTCTGGGGAAATGCGGCGCCTCGGAGGTGGCGGCGTTGACGTTGGCGAGGGCGGTATGAGACCGAAGGTTGAAGGCGAAGAAGTCGAGGTTCGAGTGGTAAAAGAGAAAATACGCTCACGGGAAGAACTCAAAGATGAAGTAGGCCGGCTGAAGGCCCGAGGTAAGAAGATCGTCTTCACGAACGGATGTTTCGATATTCTCCATGTCGGCCATACGCGGTACCTGGGAGAGGCGAAAAAGCTCGGAGACGTGCTTATCGTTGCCGTCAACAGCGATTCGTCGGTAAAGGCGATCAAGGGCGAGAAAAGGCCTCTCGTCCCCGAGGCGGAAAGGGTCGAGGTCGTTGCATCGCTGGAAGTGGTGGATTTCGCAACCGTTTTTGTCGAGGAAACGCCCGTCGCGCTGATCGAGGAGCTCGAACCGGACGTCATCGTCAAAGGTGGCGATTGGGACGAGAAGGATGTTGCCGGCAGGGAATCGGTGAAAAAGTGGGGAGGAAAGGTGGCGATCATACCCCAGATTGAAGGCGTATCGACCACCAACGTTGTGGAAAAGATAAGGAAAATTTACGGTTAGGGAAGGGCAATATTTTTCTTTACAAAGGAAAAATGATTATTGTATAAAAGCAAATTTCAGAATACCGACAGTGGAGTCAGACTCCGAGAGAAGCGATGTCATGAAGCCTGAAAAACTTGAGCACTTTAGAGCACTTCTAAATCAAAAGATCAACGATCTCCTGGGAGACGCGGGAAAAACAGTTTCGGAGATGCTCGACGAAAAGGAGAATTTTCCCGACCCCAACGACAGGGCGTCCCTCGAGTCGGACAGGAATTTCGAGTTGCGCATCCGCGACCGAGAGCGGAAGCTCATCAAGAAGATGCAGGAAGCGCTCGAGCGCATCGACGACGGGACATTCGGGATATGCGAGAGATGCGGAGGGCCGATATCCGAAAAGAGGTTGATGGCAAGGCCGGTGACGACGCTCTGTATCGAGTGCAAGACGAAAGAAGAGAAGATCGAAAAACAAAGGGGAGAGTAGTATCCCATCGAATCAGTCGGTTGTGTCGAACCCCGGGGTAGAATCCGGGGTTTTTTTATTGTGCCCCGCGGGCAATTAACCCTTGCTTCGGGCATTGCTTATGGCATATTTTCAGCATCGCCGGGTCGTGTTTCTTGTTTTGGCGTTCCAGCCCCGGCACGACACTATCGGGAGAACCTACAGATCATGTATGTGGAAGTCGCCGTCGCCGTTCCCTCGGAAAAAACCTTCACCTATGCCGTTCCTGAGAATTTTGCGGGAGTCATAGCCCTGGGCAAACGGGTTCTCGTTCCTTTCGGCAGAAAAAGATTGACGGGCTATATCGTAGGAATCCTGGGGCAGGCCGAGCGTGAAGGATTGAAAGAAATACTTGAAGTACTCGATGAAACTGCCTTATTTAACGAGGATGATTTTGAATTTTACCGCTGGGCCGCGGCATACTACATGTACCCACTCGGTAAGGCCTTGGAAGAGATATTGCCGGGCGGGATAAATATCGACAGCGGCCGTTGGGTATGCCTAGTGGACGACGGCGGCGCCGACGGATTGACCGAGAGGGAGCGTACAATCTTTGATATCCTCAGGAAAAATCCCGGAGGTCTCTCCGTCGCTTCTTTGCAAAGGGAATCGGACTCTCGTCAGCCTCTTCGATCCCTCAATCGCCTTCAGCAAAAAGGGATGATCCGTATCGAAGAAAGGATGGCGAGGCCGGCTGTGACGGCCCGGAGAGAAAAATTCGTTTCGATGGCGCCGGGTTGGTGCAACGGCCGATTATCTGAGAAGGCCGGGGCGGTGATCCGATACCTCTCAGAGGCGGGTGAGACGACGTTTTCGGAGCTACGCAGGCGGTTCGGCGTGACGGCGGATACCGTAGGACGGTTGGCGAAAAAAGGTGCTGTCGTCGTAACCGAACGGGAGGTTTATCGGAAGGCTTCGCCCGGACCGGCCATCGCCGGGATGCTGGCAGTGACGCTCAACAGTTCCCAGGAAGGGGCTGCGAAGGAAATTCTGAAAGGCCTCTCTTCCGGGAAGTTTTCCCCGTTTCTTCTCCACGGCGTCACGGGGAGCGGCAAGACTGAGGTCTATTTCCGGGCCCTCGCAGAGGCCCTTGACCTTGGGGGAAGCGTCATCTATCTCGTGCCTGAGATCGCGCTGACGCCGCAATTGCTGAGTCGCCTCAGGGATAGATTCAAGGAACACGAAATGGCCGTATTGCACAGCGGCGTGCCGGCAGCCGTGCGGTATGACCAGTGGAGGAGGGTTGCGCGGGGTGACATCCGGCTCGTTGTGGGTGCCCGTTCCGCTCTTTTTGCTCCCGCCCGGGATTTGAGACTGATCATCGTCGATGAGGAGCATGACAATTCGTACAAACAGGATGAACGGATGCCTTACAACGCCAGGGACCTCGCGGTTGTGAGGGCGAGGCAGAGAGGGGCGACAGTCATCTTAGGGTCGGCCACACCGAGCATACAATCTTACTCTAACGCCCTCCGGGGGAAATACCGTCATCTGGTGCTGCCGGACCGGCCCAAGGGTATGGGGCTTCCCGCGGTGGAGGTCCTGGATCTGCGAAGAGAACGGGAGGAAAAGGGGAAAGCACCTCTCCTTTCCCCGCCGCTCGTGAAGGCGATCGGCGAGACCCTCGAAGCGGGAAAACAGACGCTTCTCTTCCTCAACAGGCGGGGATTCCATACCTTTCTTTTCTGCGCCGACTGTGGCCACGTCCTGAAATGCCTCAACTGCTCCGTGTCTATGATTCACCATGCCGCGTCGGGCATTATTAAATGTCACCATTGCGATTTTTCCGTCAAGGCTCCTCCGCTTTGCCCCGCCTGTAAAGGCAACCGGGTCCGGACATACGGTGCGGGAACGGAAAGGCTGGAGGCCGAGGTGGCGAAGACCTTTCCCGGGGCGAGGGTCGGAAGAATGGACAGCGACATGGCCGGGGGCAGGGCTCAGCAGGAAAAGATCCTGCTTGCCCTCGACAGGGGCGAGATCGACATCCTTATCGGGACACAGATGATAGCTAAAGGGCACGACTATCCCAACGTCGTGCTGGTCGGGGTCATCATGGCCGACGCCTCGCTCAACATCCCGGACTTCAGGGCGGCCGAGTACACCTTCCAGCTCTTGACGCAGGTCTCCGGTCGGGGAGGGAGGGGAGACGAGCCAGGGCGGGTGATCATTCAGACATTCAACCCGGAACACTACGCCGTTCGTTTTGCCTGTGGACACGACTACCGCGGTTTTTACGAAGAGGAGATCGTCCTCCGGAAGGCCCTGGGCTATCCGCCCTTCTTGCGGCTGGTCAATGTCCGTATCTCGGGCCTAAAAAAAGAAAGTGTAGAAGAAAGCGCCCGAGAGGTTGCCGAAACGGCCAGGTCGCTGGCGAAGTCGTTGGCCCCGGAAGAAAGTGTGAGTATAATAGGACCGGCGGAAGCGCCGATCTCCAAGCTCAAGGGGAGATACCGGTGGCAGTTGATCCTGAAGGGCGCGAATGTTCAGTCGCTCCATCAGGTGGCGCAAAACCTTCTGAGTCAACGACGCCGTAGAGGGGTCAACATTCGGCTCGATGTCGACCCTTTGAATTTCATGTGATGATTCAAGGAAAGCCCGGCAGGCGGTCGTGACCGAGACCGGGAAGGTCGAGAGGAGGACGCTTATGGTCGTTGAGGAGAAACCGAGGATTCTCTTTATGGGTACGCCGGAATTCGCCGTCCCGTCGCTCAGAAGACTGATCGATGAACGCTATCCCGTGTCGGCCGTCGTCACCCAACCGGACCGTCCCCGTGGGAGGGGTCGTAAGAGCGAGGCGTCCCCAGTGAAGAGGACGGCGGAAAAATACAGTATCCCGGTGCTTCAGCCGGATAGGGTGCGGGACGAATCGTTTCTCGAGTTGTTCCGAGAGATTGCCCCAGACATGGTGATTCTTGTCGCCTTCGGTCAGATCCTGCCCGGGGAGATCATCGATTTTCCGCGGCTGGGCTGTCTCAACGTTCACCCCTCGCTTTTGCCCCTTTACAGGGGAGCTGCACCCATCAACTGGGCCCTGATCCGCGGCGAGGAGAAGACCGGTGTGACTGTTATCGTCATGGATAGGGGCGTGGATTCGGGCGACATCCTGCTCCAGGAAGAATTTCCGATCGGGCCGGAAGATACATACGACACACTCCATGACCGGCTGGCGAAAGAAGGGGCACGCCTGCTCGTCGAGGCGTTCGAGGGTGTAGTGAAAGGGACGGCGAAGAGGACAACGCAGGATCATACACTTGCGACTTATGCGCCGCGTCTGAAAAAGGAAGACTGCCACATCGACTGGAACGCCGATGTGAAGGATATCGTCAATCTAATCCGCGGCCTGTCGTCCTCGCCGGGAGCTTATGCGTACCTGAGAGACAAACAGGTCAAGATCTTTTTTGCCTGCGGGGAAAAGGCGCAAAGGGCCGGGTCGCCGGGGGCCGTCGTCCAAGTCGGGCCGCAGGAGCTGCGGGTGGCGACGCGGGACGGATTTGTCTACCCCCTGGACGTGCAACTGGAGGGCAGGAAGAGGATGGAAATCCGTGATTTCCTCAGGGGATACAGGGTGATGCCGGGGGAGATTCTTCGGTGAAGAGAAGAAGGCCTGGTCGCCGTGCGGAAGGGAATCCGAGGAGGCTCGCTGTTGAGATACTCAACCGCATTGAAGAAAAGGGCGCCTATGCGGAACCCCTGCTCGATGAGGTATTGACGAAAACGGCCATGGGTACTCAGGACCGTAGGCTCCTCACGCATATCGTTTACGGGACCCTCCGTGCAAGAGGCCGGTATGACTGGATAATCGGACAGCTTTACGCGAAAGGTGTGGACACCCTGGACACCGAAATCAGAAACATCCTCAGGGTGGGCCTTCATCAACTTCTTACGATGGACCGGATTCCCGATTACGCTGTGATCGACGAGGCCGTAGAAACGACGAAAGCGGCGCAGCATCGGGCAGGCGCCGGCCTTGTGAACGCCCTTCTCCGAAGGTACGTGAGGGAAGGGAAGTGCCTCTCGTATCCCGACCCCGAGAAAGAGCCGACGCGCCATCTTGCGGTGCTCCATTCTCATCCGGAATGGTTGGTGGAGATGTGGGTCCGACTTCTGGGCCTTGAAGAGGCTGCCGAATTGTGCAGGGCAAACAACGAGATACCGCCGCTCACAGTGAGGAGCAATCGGCTCAAAGTCGAGAGAGACGTCCTCGCCCGTAGGCTGTCCGAAGAGGGCTGCGAGGCCCGTTACACCGTTTATTCCCCCGACGGACTCGTGCTCTCCGGCCTTCCCGGGACGGTCAGGGGATTGCGTGCCTTCGCTGAAGGTTGCTTCGTCGTTCAGGATGAGGCCTCTCAGTTGGTTTCTCGTCTGTTGGCGCCGCTGCCGGGGGAAACGGTCATCGATGTCTGTGCGGGGTCGGGTATAAAAACGATTCACCTTGCCGCGCTGATGAATAACGAGGGAAGGATCGTAGCCCTGGACATCAATCCCCGCAAGCTCGCTTTGCTAAAGGAACTGGCCGGCCGGCTTCGGGTAACGATCATCGAGGCCTTCGAAGCGGACGCCTTGGAGAAGCCTCAGGCGGATCTCCAATGCGCCTTTGACCGAGTCCTTGTTGACGTGCCCTGTTCGGGGCTCGGCACTCTGCGGCGGAACCCGGAGATCAAGTGGCGGCTTACGCCTGAAGAGATGAAAAAATTTCCTACCTTGCAGAAACGCATCCTGGCAAACGCGGCGCAGTGCGTGAAGAAGGGAGGGGTCCTTGTTTACAGCACCTGCACGATTTCCGGTGAAGAGAACGAAGGAGTCGTCCAGGCTTTTCTTGCGGAAAACGATGGTTTCACTGTGGTGGAGCCCCCGCAGGACATCGACGCAAGGCTCGTTGACGCCGGTTTTTTCAAGACATATCCGCACAGGCACGGCACGGACGGTTTTTTCGGCGCCGTTCTCAGAAGGCATGACGGTGACGGGCAAAAAAATTGACTTCCCGGTGCTCTTAATGCTAAAAAACGCCCCTCGTCCAGAGGCTGTCAACGTTTGGTCTTCGGCAGTCAGGCGTTTTCAAATGTCGTAATTTGAACTTTGAATCCGGACTATAAACAGGAGTTTTTATGTTTCTGAAGCAGATGCAGGTCGGCCACATGGCCGTATTCGCTTACATCGTGGGTGACCCGGAAAGCGGTGAGGGGCTGGTCATCGACCCGGCGGCCGATGTTGACGGAATACTAAGGGAGGCCGAGAAAAAGGGGATTCGGGTCAAGTACATCGTAAACACCCACGGTCACGTTGACCACATATCGGGCAACCAGGAGATGAAGAAAATGACGGGCGCCTTGATCGTTGTCCATGAAGCGGATGCGGACATGCTGGTGTCGACCCCCGCTATGGTGCTGAGGATGTTCGGCGCTAAACCGTCGCCGCCGGCGGATATCATGGTGAGCGACGGTGATACGATCGCAGTGGGGAGCGTGGTGCTTGATGTCCTCCACACGCCCGGTCACACACCCGGTGGGATATGCCTTTACACGGATGGGTACGTATTCACGGGCGACACACTTTTTGTCGGAGCCGTAGGCAGAACGGACCTTCCGGGGGCGTCCTGGACGGTCATGTACCGCTTGATAAAGGAAAAGATCCTGACCCTCCCCGACGACACGATTGTGCTGCCCGGACATAACTACGGATCGTCCCCTACATCGACTGTCGGCCGTGAGAAGAGGACCAATCCCTTTTTGCGATAAAAAAACCGTTAGAAAAAGGATAAACTGTGGAAAAAGGGCTGTACAGTACGGACTTTGAGAACCTCAAGCTTTTCAGTAGGGGAAAGGTCCGGGATACTTACGAGGTGGATGACGTCCTGCTGATGGTGGCGACGGATAGGATTTCGGCCTTTGACGTGGTGATGCCCGATCCGATCCCGGGCAAAGGGAAGGTCCTGACCGGTATGTCTGCTTTCTGGTTCGAGAACACGAAGGACATAGTACCGAACCACCTGATAACGACGGACGTCCGCCGGTTCCCCGGGCCGAGCCGCCTTTACCGGGAGGCGCTCGACGGCCGGACAATGATGGTGAAGCAGGCCTCTGCGCTTCCCGTCGAATGCATCGTCAGGGGTTACATCAGCGGCTCCGCCTGGAAGGACTATTGCGAATCGAAGAGCGTTTCGGGCGTCAGGCTTCCCGGCGGCCTCAAAGAGTCGGCGAAACTGGAGGCCCCAATCTTCACGCCTTCGACGAAGGCGCGGGATGGCGCTCACGACCTTCCCATCACACGAGCTGAAATGGAGGCGCTTGTCGGCGGGGCCCTGACGGAGAAGGTGATCGACATAAGCATCAGGATATACGAAAAGGCCTCTGCCATGGCGGAGGCGCGGGGAATAATCATAGCCGACACGAAGATGGAATTCGGTCTCACCGAGGACGGCAACCTGATTTTGATAGACGAACTTCTCACCCCTGATTCTTCAAGGTTCTGGCCGAAGGATGAATACGAAGAAGGGAGACCGCAGAAGAGTTTCGACAAGCAATTTATGAGAGATTATCTCATTTCGATCGGATGGAACCGGAAACCTCCAGCCCCGCAGCTTCCCCCTCATATCATCGAAAAAACGAGGGAAAAATACGAAGAAGCCATGACGCGTCTCGTCGGGCGGGCCGCCTGACCTTGACATTGAGCCTAAGGATATTAATATATTACGATGCGAATGGAAATCCACGGTTATTGTGCCGAGACGGCGGTAAAACTGATCAGTCACGGTGCTTAAGAGTTTTGTATTAATAATGGCAAAGAAAGATTATTACGAAATCTTGGGAGTTTCCAGGGGCGCCGGAGAAGACGAGGTAAAAAGAGGTTACCGCCGGCAAGCCATGCGTTATCACCCGGACAAGAATCCCGGAGATAAATCGGCGGAAGAAAAGTTCAAGGAGGCCGCCGAGGCGTACGAAGTCCTCCGGGACCCGGAGAAGAGGCAGATTTATGACCGATACGGGCATGAAGGCCTGAATGGGTCCGGCTTCCGCGGTTTCTCTGGTTTCGAGGACATTTTTTCGAGTTTCGGCGATATTTTTGAAGACGTCTTCGGCTTTACCGGGGCAAGGAGGTCGAAGACAGCGGCCCGCCCGGGTGCCGACATGCGCTACGACCTGAAGATCTCCTTTCTTGAGGCCGTGAACGGCGTTGAAAAAGACATCACCATAGAAAGATACGAAAACTGCAAGAAATGCGGTGGGAGCGGTGCGGCTCCCGGTACGGCCCCGGAAGTCTGCCCGCGGTGCCGCGGTATGGGACAGGTGACGCAGTCAAGCGGTTTCTTCAGCATCAGCTCGACCTGCCCGGATTGCCGGGGTGAAGGAAGAGTCATCAGGAACGCCTGCCCCGACTGTCTGGGAGCCGGGAAAGTGAAAGTTAACAGGAACGTGCACATCAAGGTTCCTGCCGGTGTCGACACAGGGTCGCGGCTAAGGCTGCGGGGAGAAGGGCAGGAAGGAAAATACGGAGGCCCGAGCGGCGACCTTTATGTCTTCATCCATGTCGAACCCCATGAGTTCTTCCAGAGAGACGGCACAGACGTTTATTGCCGGATACCAATCTCGGTCACCCAGGCGGCCCTCGGGGCAACCATAGAAATCCCCACCCTCCAGGGGTCCGAGAAACTGAAGATTCCCAAGGGCACGCAGAGCGGCAAGATGTTCCGGCTGAAGGGCAAGGGTGTCCCTCACCTAAGGGGATTCGGAAGGGGCGACGAAATCGTCCAGATAACAGTTACAACCCCGACTAACCTTAACAAGCGTCAGGAGGAACTCCTGAGAGAATTTGCGAAGGCAGGCGGGGAGTCTTTATGACCCTGTCCGGCCCCTACCCGCCGTTCGAATACCATTCGATAGATCCATCCAAAAACCTCCTCATTCCGGCTTGATATTTCAGCCCGCATGTGGTACGAAGCGTGAGCTTTAGAACCCGTCTTCCGAGTCCGTCTTTCGGACAGGGCTCTTTAAAATACTTAAGGAGGTTGATGATGTTTTATCCAGAACGATGTGATTTTTGTGGCGAATGCTTTGTATTTTGTCCCTATGTAGAATATGACAAGAAACGCGCTCAGGAGGAGATGAAAAGTCTTGTGGCCGGGGGCGTCCCCCCGATCGTGAGCTCTTGCGTGACCTGCGCGGCTTGCAACCAGGTCTGTCCCACCAAAGCCAACCCTTTTGACCTGCTGAATCAACGCCAGGAGGAGACCGGCGCTCTGGGAATCCCTGCGGCGTCCTTCGAAAGTTTCGAGAAGTTGTCAAGCCTTCCGACGGTCATCAAACAAGGAGAGCCGGGGAAGGCCGTAATGAACCTTTGTATCGTCGGCGACATGGTGCGTGAGCAGTTGAACAGTCCCCTTTTCAAAGGGGTGACGACCGTGGATGGGGCGGACTATTTTTGCACTGTCGGTTATGTCCACTTGGGAAAACCCAGCCCGGTCAAGAGAGAGGCAAAGCGGTTCGTCGATAAGCTTTCCGCCCTCGGCGTCGATGAGATCGTTTGTTTTCATGACGACTGTTACGCCCTCTTGACGACGCTCGCGGAAGAGTTCGGCATCAAGGTTCCCTTCCGCCCCGTGCATCTTTTTGAATATCTGTACAGAACCCTTTCTGCTATGTCCGACGAGCTTCGCAAGGTACCGCTGAAAGTGGCCTATCAGGCGCCCTGCGCCTCGCGGTACACACCGGAAAAGGATGTCTACCTTGACCGTCTGTTTGGGCTTCTCGATGTTGAAAGGGTGCCGCGCAAATACGACCGCCTGAACGGCCTTTGCTGCGGTGCGCCGTTGATGGCAAGGGATAAAGAGAGGGCGGCGGTAGTCAAGGGATGGAATATCGCCGACGCGAAAGAGCACGAGGCCGACGCGATGGTCTTTCTTTGCCCAATGTGCTACCTGAACCTCCGGAAGCTCTGCCGCGACGCCGGCATGGAGGCGATTTTCATAAGCGAGCTATGCCAGCGGGCCCTCCCCGAGTAGCAAGAAAAGGGACCAGAAGAAACGGACGCCTATCCCACGCCGGTCGCTGAAACAGCCATTACCCGGGAGAAGGGGGAAGCGGCATCACCGTGAATCAGGATGATGAGGGAAGAAGCGGGGCGGTGAGGGCCTGGTGTCTGTACGACTGGGCGAATTCGGCCTTCGCAACGACCGTCATGGCGGCGGTGTTTCCCGTCTACTACGGAGCCGTGGCGGCCCGGGGTCTTGAACCGGCGACCGCCACGAGCTACTGGGGGTACACGAACACGGTCGGCATGATCTTCACGGCGCTTGTGGCGCCCGCCCTCGGCGCCATGGCGGACCATTCCGGCCTGAGAAAGCGCTTTCTCTTCATCTTCGCCGGCCTGGGCATTTTGTTTACTGCGGCCATGATCACCATCGGGACCGGCGAATGGAAGAAGGCCTCCGTCCTGTATGTCCTCGCCCTTTTCGGCTGGTCTGCTGCGAACATCTTTTACGATTCGCTGCTTCCCCACGTGGCCGGGCCGGGTCGTATCGACCGGGTCTCCAGCCGTGGCTATGCCCTTGGCTATCTGGGAGGCGGCATTCTCCTCGCCCTGAACATCGTCATCATCCAACCTGGGCTCGTGGGCCTCGAAAGATTTCCCGGGATCCCCGATGCCCAATCGGCCTCCCGCCTCTCGTTTTTCTCAGCTGCCCTATGGTGGGCGTTTTTTTCTATTCCTCTCTTCCGGCATGTTGAGGAGCCGCCCGTCGCCACCGCCGCGGGTGAAAGCGGGAATCCGTTCCTGGCCGGATTTCAGCGGATCGGACGAACCCTTCGGGACATCAGGCGCTACAGGGAACTGTTTAAGTTCCTGGTCGCCTTCTGGCTTTACAACGACGGCATCACGTCAATCATCATCATGGCCGCCATCTTCGGTCAGGAGATCGGGATCGGACAGGAACACCTTGTCGGGGCAATCCTGATGGTGCAGTTTGTCGGCATTCCTTTCACGATCCTGTTCGGGCGCATCGCCGGTCGGCTGGGCGCGAAGCGCTCGCTGTACATAACCTTGTTCGCTTATTGTCTGATAGCGATAGGCGGATACTTCGTGCAAGAGGCCCTGCATTTCTGGCTCCTGGCATTGGCCGTGGCCGCCGTGCAGGGAGGAAGCCAGGCCTTGAGCCGTTCCCTCTTCGGCAGGATGGCGCCCAGGGCGAAGACGGCGGAATTTTTCGGCTTCTACGATGTAAGCTCGAAGTTTGCCGGCATCGTGGGGCCTTTCCTCTTCGCAACCGTGGGCCTTCTCTCGGGTTCGAGTAGAAACGGGATATTGGTGCTCATAGTCTTGTTTTTGGCCGGTGGGGTCCTGCTGTCTCTGGTGGATGAAAGAAAGGGCGAAGAGGGTGCCAAGGCGGAAGGATATTCTTAGGGAAGATTATTTTTCGACGATGATTCTACCCTTCGGTTCGGCGGCCACTTCACCGACGAGGGCCGCCTCCTTTATCCCGGCGGCGTGCATCTTGCCGAGGAGCGACGAGGCCTGCGGCTCCGGCAGGGCTATGAGGAGCCCGCCTGAGGTCTGGGGATCGAAGAGGACGTCGAGGAGCCATTCGGGACATCCGGGACAGACTTCGACCATGGGCATCCTGAAGTTTTTGTTCCTGTAAAGACCCCCCGGAACAATACCCATCTCCACGAGTTCCCTGATGCCGGGGAAAACAGGTACCGACGAGGAAAATATTCTCATCCCCACATTGGTTCCTTCGATCATCTCGGCAGCATGACCAAGGAAGCCGAAGCCTGTTACGTCGGTACAGGCGCGGACTTCGCCCGCCTCGACCAGCAGCTCGGCGGCCTTTCGGTTCAGAGTAGACATCGATTCTACGGATAGGGTAAGCAGCTCTTCGCTCACCACCTCTCCCTTGAGGGCGGTGCTTACGATGCCGGTCCCCAGGGCCTTCGTGAGGATTAGCTTGTCACCTGTGCGGGCCCCTTTGTTCCGGAGGACCTTGTCAGGGTGAATGACGCCTGTGACGGACAGGCCGTATTTCAGCTCCGGGTCGTCCACGCTGTGTCCCCCCACCAGGGTTACTTCCGCTTCCTTCATCTTCTCGAGACCGCCGAGGAGGATGTCGTGCAGGATGGATATGTCCATGGTATTCACGGGGAAACAGATTATATTCATCGCCGTGAGCGGCCTTCCGCCCATGGCATAGACGTCTGAGAGTGCGTTGGCCGCGGCGATCCGGCCGAAGGTGCGAGGGTCGTCCACGATGGGGGTGAAGAAGTCCACTGTCTGGATGATTGCAAGGTCACTGTTCAGTCTGTAGACCCCGGCGTCTTCGAAACCCTCGATACCTGCGATGAGGTTGGGATCTCTGACCAATGGCAGACCATTCAAGGCTTTATTCAAGTCCTCCGGACCGATTTTACAGGCTCAACCGGCGCCGTGGACGGTCTCGGTTAGCCTCACTTTCTTCCTTTCCATCATCGTCCTTCCAGGTATTTCATCCTCCACGCGTCTCCCTGCATGAGGATGCGTTGTCAATAACGTTTAATTTCTCAGTTGTGTTTGCGCAGTTTGTCTCTTCGACATTTTTTGAAGTAAATCATATCTAGGGTATTCATGTCAAAGTTTTGGATGGCAAGGCGGATTTTTTCTCCGCAAAAAGTTGTTGACAGTGGTATGTAAGTATGTATTACTTACACCAACCTGTTCCTGAACAATGCCTTTTATGATGAGTGTAAGTAACCTTTACCTTTAAAGGCATTTATGAACGAAAAAATATCCAGCCTGGAAAATCGTCCCCATCCACCCGGTCGGGTCAAGCTTGCCGATGCCCTTCGGTTCCTTCTTAATGATAAAGAATTTGACGCTATTACGACGTCCGAGATTGCACGGACGGCGGGCGTGAATGAAGCCCTGATCTACCGGTACTTCGGCGACAAACGCGGCCTCCTGCACCAGATTCTCAGTGAATTCCTCGAGGATTATATCAACCAGGTCGAAATGGATCTTCGCGGCATAAAAGGTTCATTGAATCAGTTGCGAAAACTGATCTGGCGTCACATCCATATGTATGAATCCAACCGCGTTTTCGCAAGGATGTTTCTGATGGAAGTGAGGAGTTTCCCCGGATACTTTGGAGGTCACTGTTACGGTCAGATCAAGCGCTACAGCAACATCCTCCTGAGCATCCTTGAAGAAGGGATGAAAGGCGGTGAAATACGAGATGATATCCCGATCCGCTCCCTCAGGCAGGTCGTCATCGGGGGAATCGAACACCTCTGCCTGCCGGGGATCATCTTTGACCGCGAATTCTCTCCTGAAGACTACACGGAAGATCTCTGCAATATCCTTTTTAGAGGTATAACAAAAAGAGATACTACTCTCAGAGAAAACAGCGTTTCTTCATGAGAACCATGAAGTCGTCAGTACATAACACAGGTGGCTCGGCAGAAGGAGGTGGGACTGCCATGTTGTTGGAAGACATCATAACGAAGGATTTCGTTACGCTGAGAGCGGAGAGCTCTCTCGAAGACGCGCTCAGGGGCTTTTTGGCCAAAAGGGTCGAGGGTTTTCCGGTGGTGGACGAAGGAGGCAAGCTTGTAGGGTACCTTCCCCTCTGCCGACTTGTCAGAGGACTGGTGGAGGAAGGTCGATTGTCTGCTCCAGTTGAACCTTACATGGTAACGGATGTGATTAAATTGCGACCGGACCTCATGTACGAACAGGTTGCGGAAATCGTAAAAACCAGCCCCGTCGGTTCGGCACCCGTCGTGGATGATTACGAACAACCAGTCGGTGTATTGGTAAAACTAAATATGGTTCTATCGGCACTAGCACGAGAAAGCCAGACCAGGGCCCAGCTGACGTCTGTGTTCAACGCCCTGCACAATGGAGTGATAACCGTTGACAGGAAAGCACGGATAGTTATGCTCAATGATTCCGCTGCCTCATTACTATGCGTACACCCAGACGAGGTTGTGGGGCGACCTATTGTAGAGATACTTCCCGGTTTCGATTGCGGTGGCGTTCTGCGAACGGGCCGCCATTCTGTCGGCATTAAATACACGCTGAAAAACGGGGCCTCACTTTTGTTCAACGTAGCAGCTATTGAGGAGAACGGCCGAATCATAGGAGCAAACGCCGTTTTCCAAGATCTCACCGAACTGGAGCGAGTGGGTAGAGAGCTAAACATAGTAAAGGAGTTACAGGAGATCCTTAGCACCGTTATCGATACCTCCTATGAAGGTATAGTGGTAGTCGACACCGACGGCAAGATAAAGTTTGTCAATAGAGTGATGGTCGAGTTCCTGGGCTTGCGCACCGAGGAACTCATAGATGGATATATCCGGGATGTTATACCGGATGCAGATACTAACCTGCCGCCCTGGCGGGTGTCGCCCGGTATAAGCGACGTTAAACGTATTCAGGGGAAGTACGTTGTAGTGTCGGCAACGCCTATTTTCCAGGAGTCGAACCACCCCGTGGGAGTAATATTCAGGGTCTTCTTCTCCGAAAACAAGCTGGTCGAAGAACTCGCCTGGAAGCTCGGGTCTCTTGAGCGACAGGTCTCATATTACAAGCGCCAGGCACCTTGTTATACAGAGCGGTCTGTAAAGGCGTCCGACAAAGAGAAGAGTTTTGACTGCCTGGTAACCAAGAATGCCGGTATGCTTAATCTAAAGGAAGAGGCGAAACAGGTAGCGAGGGGTACTTCCAGTGTACTCATCACCGGAGAAAGCGGCACGGGGAAAGGGTTGTTTGCACGGGCAGTCCACGCCGCTGGCCCAAGGGCTTCCGGCCCGTTTGTAAAGGTGAACTGTGCAGCAATACCGGAAACGCTGTTGGAATCCGAGCTATTTGGATACGCGCCCGGTGCCTTTACCGGCGCATTAAAGAGCGGAAAACCCGGTCGTTTTGAAATGGCAAAGGGCGGAACGATATTTCTTGATGAGATCGGAGACTTACCTGTGACGCTCCAGGGAAAACTCCTCCAGGTGCTCCAGGATCGGGAGTTTATGCGTGTCGGCGGAACAAAATCACGGAAAACAGACGCGCGAGTTATTGCCGCCACCAACAAGGACCTTAAAGAAGCCTTGGATAAAGGGGCGTTTCGCGTGGACCTTTACTACCGCCTGAATGTCATCGATATCTTCATTCCACCTTTGCGCGACAGAAAAGATGATATTCCTCTATTGGTAGAATATTTTGTTCAAAAGTACAATTTGATTTTAGGCGCCCAGGTCACGGGGACATCCGACGAAGCTATGGGTTGCTTGCTGTCCTACAGTTGGCCGGGGAATGTGAGGGAGCTCGAAAATGCCGTCGAGCGGGCAGTAAACTACGCGTGGAACGGCCAGATTCGCCCGCAGCACTTGCCGCCGAGTCTGGCCCGAACTCCGTATGTCGCCCCGCAGCATAGTTTATACCGGGATAGGTTATCTTCCGTGGACCGTGATCTGCTTCTCGAAGCCCTTCACGCCTGCGACGGTAACAAGACCAGGGCTGCCAGGATGCTGAGCCTGAGCCGAACGTCTTTCTACGAAAAGCTGGCCAAGTACGGTCTCAAGACGGACAACCAGGCTACTCAAAAGTCATGTCATAAGAGTTGCGATACATGATCTTTCGTCTGAATTGCAGCTGACTTTACCTTTTCCCGATGGGCTAAAACATCACTTTTCCAGCCTGCTATATTCAAGACCTTCCATCCAACCAAGGGCCATTTTCAACCCGGCTAAGACCACGGGTGTGGCGTGCTCAGAATCTTTGGTAACAGCCGAGATATATCGAAATCCTCGATACCTCCATACCAAGTAAGCCTGCTATCCGGAGTTTAATGATTTGCAACGATAATGCGAAAGCAATGGTTATCGTAAACCGCAAGGTATGGTTGAGGCCGAATAGGCAGGAATACACCTTCATCCGCGGGTACAAAGTGTTATGGACTCCTTACAGATACACAGCGTATGTTCGGGAAGGCGTACAGTATGCACTTTTAGTTCCGGAGAGATATGATCAGGAAAAGCGGTATCGCCGTGACATAGGGCTCGCCTCGCCTTTGAGATAGAGAGTGGCCTAAGATATGCAAGCCTTATATATCATATTACAAGGTTTGTTCTCCGGCTGATCCTTTTAAATGCTGATTCTACTTAAAAACGATTCGAGATTATCGCTGACGGGAAAAATGGCTAGCTTTGTTCAATCACAGACTTATAAAAGCGAGTATGGTTATAAAAAACACATAAGAAAGGGGAAAAGAATTGAGAGTACAGGACAGTATTGCAATGGTGACCGGTGGTGCATCCGGTCTCGGAGAAGCTTGTGTGCGCATGTTGATTTCTCATGGCGGGAAGGCGACGATTCTCGACCTGCAGGATGACCGGGCTGAGAAGTTAGTGTCCGAACTCGGGTCGAATGTAATCTTCGCGAGGACAGACGTGACGAACGAAGAAAGCGTACAGAATGCCGTTAAGAAAACGCTCGACGCCTTCGGGAAGGTCAATGTCGTCATCAATTGTGCCGGTGTCGGTGACCCGGCGAAGGCGCTCTCCAAAAAAGGGCCCATGCCGCTTTCCTTGTTCAACCGAGTCGTGCAGATTAACCTGGTGGGTACTTTCAACGTTATTCGGCTTGCGCTTGAGCAGATGGTCAAGAACGAACCTAATGAAGAAGGTGAGAAGGGCGTGGTCGTCAACACGGCCTCAGCCGCGGCTTTCGACGGCCAGATCGGGCAGCCGGCTTACAGTGCGTCAAAGGCCGGGGTGGTCGGTATGACGCTCCCGCTTGCGCGCGAGTGCGCTGAATACGGAATCCGCGTGATGACGATCGCGCCGGGGCTTTTCGATACTCCGATGCTTGCCGGCCTGCCGGCGGCAGCGCGTGAAGCCCTAGGAAAGATGGTTCCCTTCCCTCCGAGGTTGGGACGCCCTTCTGAATATGCGGAATTGTGCCGTCACATAATCGAGAACCCGATGCTCAACGGCGAGGTGATCCGTCTCGACGGCGCCATTCGAATGGCCCCGAAGTGATAGTTGACAATCCCATAAAATCGAGAAGTACCACTTTCGTCATTCCGGCGAACGCCGGAATCCAGTGTATTCAATATGTTCTGGATGCAGGATCGGGTCCGGCATGACGTTTTTGGATTTTTTACGAGTGCGTCATAGTTAAAAGACTGGTTTTTGAGTTTAACTATTGGTCTAAGTGCTGTCACTCCTTTTATGTTTGCTCTGCCGGGGAAACGATTCTAAGCCCTTTCCCCGAAAGGTAGACGGTTGGGGTGGTCGTGGATAGATAATTTAACAAGGAGACATGAGAAAATGGAAAATAAGAACCATATCGTCATCGTCAGTGCCGTGCGGACGCCTTTCAGCCGTTTTGACTCCGCCATGGCGGTCATTCCAAGCATAGATCTTGGGATGATGGTCATGAAAGAGGTAATCCAAAGGGTCGGAGTCAAGCCCAGTGAAGTAGATGACATATATTACGGGAGCTGCATACCCGCCGAGGTCGCCCTGGAAACGGACGTTCCCGCCCGGCAAGCAACGCTTCTGGCCGGTTTCCCCGAAGAGAACATTTCCGTCTCACTCGACCGCGCCTGTTGTTCTTCGCTGACCGCACTGAGGTTCGGTGTGATGTCGATTAGGGCGGGCGAAGCTAAAATTGCGATGGCCGTTGGTTCGGAGAACATGCCGAGGACCCCCCATCTTGCGCCGGGGCTCCGGTCGGGGACGAGGTTGGGCCACATAAAGCTGATCGATTGTCTCTTCGAACTTGGCTATCAAGCTAAGGGATTCAACCCGGTCGCTAAAGACGCCGGAGAGGTGGCAGTTGAATACGGTGTGACGAGAGAAATGCAGGATGAGTGGGCCCTGGGAAGCCAGGAAAAGTATGCGAAGGCCTTTGCCGGGGGTAAGTTCAAGGTCGGAGAGGAACTCATGCCCGTGGTTATCCCTCAAAAGAAAGGTGACCCAATAGTCATCGATAAGGATGAGTCCCCGCGCAAAACCAGCATGGAGGCGCTCGCGAAACTGAAGACCATATACGGAAGCCCAACTGTGACGGCGGGGAATGCCCCTCCTATCAGCGCCGGGGCGAGCGCAATCCTCTTCATGACGAGAGAGGAGGCCGAAGAAAGAGGGCTAAAACCGCTGGCCACTATCGTTGCCACCGTTGCATCGGCTACTGCTCCGCGCGGCATCGCCACGATTCCTGCACACACGATTGAGAAGGTTCTTAGCAGAGCAGAAATGACTATTGATCAGATGGACATGATAGAGATCAATGAGGCCTTCGCTGCCATGCCTCTCGTTTCCACCAAGCTCCTTGCGGGAGGAGATGAGAAGAAATGGAAAGAACTCCGGGACAAAACTAACGTCAACGGGGGCGCCATCGCGATCGGCCATCCGGTCGGAGCGAGCGCAGCCAGGATCACCATGACCATGGCCTATGAGCTTCGCCGGCGCGGAGGAGGCTACGGTGTCGCTTCTATATGTGGCGGATTGGCCCAGGGTGAAGCCGTCGTCGTGAAAGTGTAAAGGAGATAAAGGATGGCATACAATACGATTGTTTACGAAAAATCAGAAGGAATCGGGACCATAACCCTCAACAGACCTAAGAGCATGAATGCCTTGAGCAGTGAGGTCTTCTGCGAAGTGGCAGAGGTCCTGGACATGATTTCCGCCGACCCGGATGTGAGGGTGGTTATTCTGACGGGAAGCGAGAAGTTTTTCGCGGCGGGTGCCGACATAACGGAGATACGCAATATTTCGAACGCGACTGAGGCCCATGCCTTCCTGAAGAAAGCCCGTGCGGTCTTCAACGGCCTGGAGGATCTGGAGAAGCCGGTGATCGCGGCCGTCAGCGGTTTTGCCCTGGGGGGTGGATGTGAACTCATCCTGGCCTGCGATATTCGTATATGCTCCGAAAACGCCGTCTTCGGACAGCCTGAGATCAAGATCGGAGTCATCCCCGGTGGCGGAGGCACTCAGCGCCTCCCAAGGACGATCGGAGTGACAAAGGCTAAAGAACTCCTCTACACCGGTGACACCATGAATGCCGCAGAAGCACTCAGGGTCGGTTTGGTTTCCAAAGTGGTACCTGTGGGAAAAGTCCTCGAAGAGGCGAGGACCATCGCCGGGAAGATCGCCCGGCAGCCCGGAGTCACTCTCCGGGTGACGAAAGATGTCGTAAACACCGGGCTCAACCTTGATATCAAATCCGCCTTGGCGTACGAGGCACGCTGCTTCGAGATGCTCTTCGACACCGAGGACCAGAAAGAAGGTATGGCCGCTTTCGTTGAGAAGAGAAAACCGAATTTCAAGGACAGGTAAGGGAGAGAAGGAAAATGGATTTCAGACTGAGCGAAGAACACCAGATGATCCGGGACATGACTCGGAAGTTCGTGGATGAGGTGGTCGAACCCCGGGCCGAGGAACTCGAGGCAACGGGAGAGTACCCTTACGACATCATGGAGCAGATGTCGGAACTCGGCATGATGGGCATTCCGTTTTCTGCCAACGTAGGCGGAAGCGGGGGCGATTGGGTGGGAATGCATCTGTGCATAGAGGAGATAGCCAGGGGCGATGCCACGCTGGGAGCTCTGCTGGATGTGACGACGAGTGTTGTTGCCCAGGAGCTTTACGTCTTCGGCACCGAGGAGCAAAAGCAGAAGTGGCTCATACCCATGGCAAGAGGGAAAGAGATCGGGGCCTTCGGCCTCACGGAACCGGGGGCCGGCTCCGACGCAGGGGCGACTAAGACGAGCGCGGTCAGGGACGGCGATAGCTGGGTGATCAACGGCACAAAGCAGTTCATCACCAACATCGGGCTGAAGAATGCCTCAATCGTCATCATTACGGCGAGGACCAAGGCCGAAAAATCCGGCGAGAAGGACCAGATCAACACGTTCATCGTGCCCAAAGGGACGCCCGGGTTCAGCCTGGGCAAGAAGTATGACAAGATGGCCTGGATGCATTCGGCCACCCACGAGTGTATTTTCGAGGACTGTCGTATTCCCGCGAGCTATTTTCTCGGAAAAGAGGGACGAGGGTTCGCACAGCATCTGGCGGTTCTGGAGACAGGAAGGATCAGTATCGCCGCGATGAGCGTGGGACTTGCCCAGGCATGCCTGGAGAAATCACTGAAGTACGCGAGGGAACGGATCCAGTTTGGGAAGCCGATTTACAGCTTTCAGGCCGTCTCTTTCAAGCTGGCAGACATGGCTATGAACATTGAGCTGGCAAGGAATATGTACCTCAAGGCAGCCTGGATGAAAGACAACAACATGCCCCATACGCTGGTAGCGGCTTACGCGAAGCTCTTTGCGTCGGAGATGGTGGAGAAGGCCGCGAGCGATGCGTTCCAGATACACGGAGGATACGGTTTCATGAACGAGTATGCCGTATCGCGTTATTACAAGGGATGCAAGATACTGCAGATCGTCGAAGGGACTTCCGAGGTGCAGAGGATGGTGATAACCAGGCTCCTGTAATGGATACTTATTGTAAGGTGAATTCTTAGGTGGCGGGCTTTGATTCAAAGCGTCTTTGAAGTTAGGGCAGAGGAAAAGCAGATACAAGAAGATAATAGGAATCATGGCGAAGATAAAGTTGGTCCCTTTGAGGGAGGCGGTTGAAGTAATCCGTGATGGTGATGTTTTGTTTTTGGGCTCCCTCATAGAGTCCCGGCGGCCCATGGCGGCGGCTTATGAAATCGTTCGCCAGGGGAAAAAAGGTTTGATCCTCCTTGCCGAGTGTTCTCTTGCCGAAGACATCCTGGTGGGCTATGGCTGTGCCGTTGCCTGGAGGGGTTGTTACACCGGAATGGCCAACTTCGGCCTTTCACCCGCCACCTTAAGGAAAATCGAAACAGGAGAATTTATCGCCGACGACATCGGGCATATCGACATCATACTCGGCGCGATGGCTGCTATGGCGGGCAGCCCTTTTGTCGCGACCCGGGCGACCCTTGGGAGCGATGTCTTGAACCCCGACTATAGTCGAGTCGGTCAGATTCGGAAGCTGGCCCGCGATCCGGATATGATTCCCCGCGAGAAGTTTATTCTGTTCGAGGACCCTTTCTATGGGGAAGGACAGGTGAAACTCCAGCCCGCGATGAAGGCGGACGTTGCGATCATCCACGTTCAACAAGCGGGCGAGGAGGGAACGGCCCGAGTGGAAGGACCTCTGGCTTTTGACCACTATTTTATCCATGCAGCAAGAAGGGTTATCCTTACCGCCGAGCAGGTGGTTCCGGAGGCGTATCTGCGCAGGGACCCCAACCGCAACCAGATTCCGTGCACAAGTGTGGATATGGTTGTGGAGATCCCCTGGGGTGGACACCCGAGCCAGGTGAAAGGATTCTACGACGTGGACATGGCCTTTATCCGGGACTATGTAAAGATGGCAAAGAGTGAATCCGGTTTTCAGCAA
Organism: Syntrophaceae bacterium UBA5761; assembly: GCA_002418885.1. Taxonomy (GTDB): domain Bacteria; phylum Desulfobacterota; class Syntrophia; order Syntrophales; family UBA4778; genus UBA2207. Next base: position 13,086 of record DIEZ01000082.1, on the reverse strand, counting down.
TGGGTGGACGAATGGGTCTTGAACATCGAATCCCATGATTCATATCTCGACAAGCTGGGAGCAGGGAATCTGGAGCGTTTGCGCTCGATTCCTCCTTACGGATATCGTCCGCGAAAGACGTGTGCAGGCATTGCATGATGCATGCGGGACCATCTGAAACAGGAAGGGGGTGACGACGGAAATCCTTTTTTTTCGGTTAAGTCGCCGCGGAAGATCGATGAAATAACTCATACGGGGACATGAAAAAAGGAGGGGGTTATGAAGAAAAGCAAGGTCGTCAGCCTGACGGAGGCCATGCAGGAGGTCCATGACGGTGATTGCATAGCTATGGGAGCGGTTGTGGAAGACCGGCGTCCCGTGGCAGCCGCCTGTGAGTTGATCCGTCAGGGTAAGAAGAATTTGATCATATTGGCCGAATGCTCGCTATCGGAGGACATACTGGTGGGCGGCGGCTGTGTCAGTGCTTACCGGGGAACTTATACGGCCATCGGGGCCTTCGGTATTTCCCCCTGCACGAAGCGGTTCGCTGAGGAGGGGAAGGTCGTCGTCGATGATATCGGCCACATTGACGTCTGTCTGGGGGCTCTTGCTACGATGGCGGGTGCTCCGTTCATAGCGTCGAGAACTACTTTGGGCACCGATGTGTTGAATCCCGCTTTTGATAATGTCGCAAAGATAAGAAACATGGCTCGCAACCCCGAAACTCTGCCTGCTAAAAAGTACGTACTGATCGAAGATCCTTTCTATGGCATGGGAACAGTCCAGTTGCATCCCGCCATGAAGTTCGATGTCTTCATAAACCATGTACAGTACGCGGGTGAAGAAGGAACGGTGAGAATTGACGGGAGTCTCGTTTTTGACCATTTCGCGGTCCATGGGGCGAAGAAGGTGATCGTCACGGCCGAGCAGGTGGTGCCGGAGGAATATCTCCGTCGGGACCCCAACCGGAATCAGATCCCGTGCACAAGTGTGGATATGGTTGTGGAGGTGCCATGGGGTGGACATCCGGGACAGGTGTACAATTTCTACGACATGGACATTCCGTTCATGATGGATTACGTGAACAAAGCCAAAACGGATGAAGGATTCAAAAAGTGGGCGGATGAATGGATCTTCGACGTCAAGAATCATGAGGGATATCTGAACAAGCTCGGCGCAGCCCGTCTGGAAAAGTTGAGGGCACTGCCCCCGTATGGCTATCGCCCCAGAACGAAAGGAGGTGCAAAATGATGAGCGAAAAGTTTGCGAGAGCGGGCGACTATACTGCGGCGGAGGCTATGATCGTATACGGGGCACGGATGCTGGCTCCCTTCGACGGCAAGATCGGAATCATCGGCATAGGTGCACCTTTGCTGGCGACGCATCTGGCCAAGATTTTGTATTGTCCCGACATGAAGATGATTGTCGAAACGGGGCAAGCGGACGCCGACCCGGAAGAGGTCCCGATTTCCATCATGGACAGTCGTCTGACCTACGGCTCATCATGGCAGATGGGGGACCCCGAAGGTCTCTTTCCTCTCGTGCGCGGCGAAGTCGATTTCGGATTCATCGGCGGGGCACAGATTGACAAATACGGCAACCTCAATTCGACTTTTATCGGAACCGATTACAATAAACCTCACAAGAGATTAGCGGGTACCGCCGGCGCCGTTGACATCGGCGGATTCGCTAAAGCAACGATTATTACTATGGCTCATCAAAAGAGACGCATACTGGAAAAGGTCGATTATCTGACAACGCCGGGATGGATGGTTAAAAAATGGCCGGAGGGGACCATGGTAAGGCGGGAGGAAGTCGGCCTGCCGGGAGGACCGATCGCATTTATATCTTCTATGGGAATCATGCGATTCGACGATGAAACAAAGATCATGTATGTGGACAGGTATTTCTCCGGCGTGGACCCGAAAACGATTAAAGAAAACACGGGATTTGATATAGACATCTCTCGTGCAAGAGAGGCGGATCCGATCGAACGGGAAGAGCTGAGGGTGTTGAGAGAGGTAGCCGACCCACTCAATATTTATAGGACCAGGTAGGCATGTAACGAAAAGGAGGGAATATTTGTGAGAACTTACATGACATGGCAGGATGAGTACAATAGTAAACTCGTAACGGCGGAAGCTGCTGTGACGAGGGTCCGATCGGGGGATGTGGTCGGTTTCGCTCTGGCGCTGGGCTCACCCACCGCTCATCTTGTGGATGCTCTACTGGCAAGGGCCGGGGAGCTTCGTGGGGTCCGGATCCTCGATACCGTTCCCGTACGCATGATGAAACTCTTCGACGCTGATTTCATGAAGAGCGTCAAAGATTCGTTCACCTACAGCTCGGTGCTCTTCAACCCAGTCAACCGCGCACTGGCAAGAGCGGGTATCGTGGATTATCAGACGATCCAGAGCTCCGACTGCGGCGAAAGGTTTGCGCGGATCTGCGATGTGGCCATGGTTTGCGTCTGCCCACCGGAGGCGGGCATGGTAAACCTGGGACTGACGAACTTTTACTCGCCCGAGATGATCCGAGGGGCAAAGACCGTGATCGCGGAAGTCAACGACCAGATGCCCGTCGTTTACGGCGACAACTGGATACCCGTTTCCGAATTTGACTGTTTCGTTGAACACTCAAGCCCGATTCCCGAGTTCAAGAGAAAAGGCGAACCCTCGGAGGTGGAGTTCGCCATCGCCCAGAACGTAGCCTCTCTCATACGCGACGGGGATTGTATCCAGATGGGCGTAGGGACTCTTCCAGAGGCGGTCGTCAGGCTTCTGAGAGACAAGGGCAAAAAGGATCTTGGGGTGCATACCGAGATGTTCCCCATGGGACTTCCTGACCTGGTGCGGGAAGGCATCGTTACAAACAAGCTGAAAAGAATCCATACAGGGAAAACCTGTGCAAGCTTCTGCATGGGGGACCATGACATGTATGAATTCGTGACCCGGAACCCCGACTGTGTTTTTTACCCGACGTCTTATGTTAACGCACCGTACCTCCTCCGGGAGATCGACAACCTGGTGGCCATCAACATGGATCTCGAGGTAGACCTCATGGGACAGCTGGGGGCGGAGACCATAGACTTCCGGCTTATCGGAGCAGTCGGCGGTCAACTCGATTTCGTCATCGGGGCCGCTTGGTCCAAGGGAGGCCGGGCGATAAACGTTCTCCCCTCGACTCGCACTCTGAGGTCCGGTGAGGTAGTCTCTACCGTGGTTCCCTGGCTGTCTCCGGGTGCTCATGTGACCGTTCCCCACCATTTTGTGCAATTCGTGGTAACCGAATACGGAATTGCCGACTTATGGTTGAAGAGCCGACGGGAGAGAGCCGAAGCCATAATTGCCATTGCCCATCCGGATTTCAGGGACGAGTTGAAAAAGGAGGCCAAAAGGCTTCTCTACTGAGTTCAAAGGATTACTTGAAAGCAACGACCATTATGGACCGGGGGGTTGTCGTCCTTTAGGATCCGTTGATTCGTGAAGGCTTTCAAGATCATGCCTGTTTGAGCATTGCACTTAGTCGGGAATTGGGCGAAGAGACCCTTAACCAACAGATTCGCAGATGGTTTGCAAGCATTGATTTACCAAAAAAGGAGGAGGAGGGAAACATGGACTGGCAAGAAGAATACAAGAAAAAGGTAGTCTCTATGGAAGAGGCGGCAAAACAGGTAAAATCGGGCGATGTGGTAGCAACCGGTCTGGGCATTGGAGCGTGCTCAACAGATATGTATCAATCTATCCTGGATCGTCATGAAGAATTGAGGGATGTCTGGATACTCGATGCAGTTCAAGTACGTCCCTCCAAACTATATGATCCACAGTTCATGGCAAGTATAGACGGGCGCATCAACTATATGCCGGGTTTTGGAATGGTCACAATACGTAAAATACACTCTACACTGCAACCCGATTTCTTACCGGTTACGAGTTCGGACGCAGGGGAAAAGATAGGGAATGTGGCGGATGTTTTCATGTGCATGGTTACCCCTCCCAACAAGCAGGGTTATGTCAACCTTGGATTGAGCAATTTTTATAGCATGCAGGTCATTCGAGACGGGAGGGCATCCGGAAAACAGCGTGTCACCATAGGGGAAGTAAACGACCAGATGCCGACCATCTTCGGTAACAACTGGCTGCATGTTTCGGAATTCGACTATTTTGTGGAGCATTCGACACCGATGCCCGCCTTCGGTAGAGCCGAGCCGGGAGATATGGAAAAGAAAATCGCGGGGCATGTGCTCGAGCTGATCAATGACGGTGATACGATCCAGATGGGAGTCGGTGGCATTCCTGAGGCAGTTGTCAGCGGGTTGGAAGGGAAGCGTGACCTGGGAGTCCTTACAGAAATGTTCCCTATAGGGCTTCCTGACCTGGTGAAAAAGGGGATCGTGACGAATGCCCTGAAACCTTTCCATAAAGGGATAACCGTCGCCACCTTCTGCATAGGTGATCAGGCAATGTATGATTATACCAATGAAAACCCTGTTTGTGAGTTTTATCCAGCCTCTTACACCAATAATCCGGCATTCATTGCTCAGCATCCCAACATGGTTGCCATCAATATGGCTCTCTTTGTGGATTTGAGCGGCCAGATATATTCGGAAGGCCTGGGGAACCGGATGATAAGCGGCACAGGCGGTCAGCTCGATTTCATGATCGGTTCTTATTACTCCAAGGGTGGAAAGGGAATTACCCTCGTTAGTTCGTCGAGAAAATTGAAAGACGGCACACTTGCCTCTTCGATTGTTCCTGAACCGCCGCCGGGAACGCCCGTCACTGTTCCCAGGACATTAGCCAATTATGTCGTTACGGAATACGGCATTGCCCACCTGAAGTACAAATCGAGGAGGCAGCGTGCTGAGGCGCTGATCAACATCGCCCATCCCGACCTGAGGGGTGAACTCAGGAAGAGCCTGAAAAAGATTTTCTATCCTGCGGGGTAGAAGGAAAGTGTGAGTGATTCTTAATGAGCAAGCAAGTTGTTTTTTACCCGGGTGCGCTGGAGGAAAGGGACGGCAAACTCGTTCAGATGGGTCATAAGTGCAAGGATTGCGGGAAAACCTCCTATCCCGCCGTTGAGCTGTGTCCGTTCTGCTCTTCTGAAAATGTCGAAAGGGTGCCTCTTAGTACAACCGGCACCGTGTTTTCTTACAGCATCACCCGGGTTCCCGTAGGCCCATTCAAGCCCCCGATCATCGGAGGTTATATCGACTTACCTGAGGGCACGCGGGTATTCGGGCAGATTCATGCGAAAGCAGAGGAGATGAAAACCGGCATGAAAGTAAAAGTGCGGACCGGTGTTATCTGGACTGAGAAAGACGGGACGGAGGTTATCGGCTATCATTATGTACCCTGTGAGACAGGGTCAGGAGGTGCTTGACAATGAGAGATGTATATGTACTCGGCATCGGTCAGACGATTTTCGGCAAGCACGACAGCCTGACCGTGAATGACTTGGGTGCGGCCGCAGCTCTGGCAGCCGTGAAGGACGCAGGGATATCCCCCAAAGAACTTAAGGTTGCCTATTGTGGAACCATGTTCAGCCCACCCACGCCCGTCCAGTCCATCCTCTTCCACCTGGGCGCGGACCGGATTCCGATGTATACCGTTGAAAATGCTTGTGCCAGCGGCTCTTCCGCCGTGCACCTGCTGTTTCAGGAGGTCGCACTGGGCGTCCGCGATGTGGGAATCGCGTTGGGCGTGGAGTCTCTGTCAGCCTTCAACAGGAAGTTCGGCAAGGGACTGCTTGCGATCGAAGGTGACCTTCAGGGCAAACTGGCCCTCACGATGCCCTCCTTTTTTGCCAAGCTGTGCAACCGGTTGATGGAGAAGCGCGGCGCGACCATTGAGGACATCTGCTATCCTTCCGTTAAAAACCACAAGGCGGGCATGACGAATCCCTACTCGCAATATAAGACGGAAGTGACGGTGGAATCGATCATGGCTTCGCCGATGATAGCGGATCCGATTACCGTCCTGCAGTGTTGCCCGCAGAGCGACGGCGCGGCCGCTGTAATAATTTGCTCCGAAGAGTATTACAAACAGCATAACAAGAAAGCGCACCGGCCGCCGGTCAGGATAGCCGGTTCAGTCATTTCGGTAAGCGGGGCCGAAGATGTCTCCTATGACCCACTGGCGATGCAGGTCGTGATCAAAGGAGCGAAAGACGCCTGCGAAATGGCCGGCGTGGACCCCCAAAAAGACATCGACGTGGTTGAACTTCATGATGCCTTTTCCGGTGAAGAGCTGGCGGCTTATGAAATGCTGGGTCTCTGCGAGCCGGGTGAAGGAGTTGCCTTTGCGCGCTCTCGTGCCGTTGAGTTAGGGGGTCGCTGCCCTGTCAATCCCAGCGGCGGGTTGCTCTCCATGGGTCATCCGCTGGGTGCTTCCGGTGTGCGCGTGGTCAACGATATTGCAAGACAGCTCTGGGGTGAGGCAGGCGTGAATCAGGTGGAAGGAGCAAGGGTCGGTCTCGCCCAGATGCTGGGCGGCGTACTGACGGGGATCGAATCTCCGGTTGTCGCCGGCATCCAAATTTTGATGATATAAATCAGCTCTGCTGAAAGGGCATCATCTCAACATTACAAGCCCCTTGCGCATTTTCAATTCGAGGACAGGCATAAATATCATCTTTTATCAAACATATTATACTGTTACTAACTTAGCCGTTGATTATTTCGGGCAGTAGAGAGGAGAAAGAAAACAGATGGATTGGAAGGAAGATTACCGGAAAAAACTTGTTTCGTTGGAGGAAATGGCACTACAGATAAGGTCAGGTGATATCGTCGGGACTACCATGGGTGTCAGTGAGTGTTCGCCGGATGTATATGAGGCAATTCTGGGTCGAGCGGGGGAACTGAGGGGCGTTAAGATCCTTAGCGCCGTACCGGTGCGTCCCGGCAAACTCCATGACCCCAAATTTATGGCTAATCTCGATGGGCATATCAATTATTTATCGGCTTTTTTTTCGCCGTCCGGCCGTGCGCAGGGACAGCCCAATACGGCTGACTTCTTAATCGTTATGAGTGCGGATATTGGGGAAAAATTTGCCATGCGGAGTGACGTATTCGCAACAATGGTTACACCCCCTAATCAGAAGGGGTTTGTGAACATGGGGCTGACTAACTTTTACACCTCCGATGCCATCCGCAAGGGAAGGAAAGATGGGAAACTTCGACTTGCAATCGCAGAAGTAAATGACCAGATGCCGGCCGTTTTGGGTGACAATTGGATGCATGTGTCAGAATTTGATGTGTTTGTGGAAAACTCGACGAAGATACCGGCATTTGTAAGAAAACCTCCCGGAGATTTGGAGGCCAGGATAGCAGAGTATACCCTCGAGCTGATCAAAGACGGCGATACGTTTCAGATGGGCATCGGCGGCATTCCGGAGGCGGTGGTTGCAGGTCTTGAAGGAAAGCATGACCTCGGTGTCCTCACTGAGATGTATCCCTCTGGGTTGCAGGATCTGGTGGCTAAAGGTATCGTAACAAATGCAAGAAAACCTTTCCACAAGGGAAAGACGGTCGCCACATTCTGCATGGGTGATCAGGCCCTGTATGATTTCGTCAGTGAAAACCCTCTCTGCGAGTCGTATCCGGCATTCTACACCAACAACCCTTCCTTTATTGCCCAGCATCCCAATGTCGTGGCGATTAACATGGCTCTTCTGGTAGACTTCAGCGGCAGTATTGCATCGGAGGGGATTGGATACAGGATGATCAGCGGCACAGGCGGTCAGCTCGATTTCATGATCGGTTCGTATTATTCACAGGGTGGGAGAGGGATTACCCTCCTTTCTTCGGCAAGGCAATTGAAGGACGGCACTCTGGCGTCGTCCATTGTTCCCGAGCTGCCTCCGTTTACACCCGTTACCGTTCCCCGGACGTTTGCACAGTATGTCGTGACAGAATATGGTATTGCCGACCTGAGATACAAGACGGTGAGGGAACGAGCCGAAGCGTTGATAAACATCGCCCATCCCGACCTGAGGGGCGAGCTGCGCGATAGTTTAAAAACGAAGCTTTACATGAAAAAGTGATTAGGAAAAAAAGCATGAATAGGGCGTGCTTTCTGGATGCGCCCGTCAGGGTGGTGAGCGGTGGATTACTCTCCATGGGTCATCCGCTGGGTGCTTCCGGTGTGCGCGTGGTCAACGATATTGCAAGACATCTCTGGGGCGAGGCAGGCGTGAATCAGGTGGAAGGAGCAAGGGTCGGTCTCGCCCAGATGCTGGGCGGCGTACTGACGGGGATAGAATCCCCCGTTGTCGCCGGCATTCATATCCTTGTAAAATAACTACAGGAGGGTTTTCATGAAGGAGATCGAGAAGGTATGTGTATTAGGAGCGGGGCTGATGGGAAATGGGATAGCGCAGGTATGTGCCGAGGCTGGTTATCGGGTAGCGATGCGGGACATAGAGCAGCGTTTCGTGGACAGTGGGATGAGCAACATCAAGAAGAACCTTTCCCGGGATATGGAGAAGGGCAGGCGGACGCAGGCCGAGGTGGATGCGATCCTAGCCAGAATCAAGCCTACGCTTGATCTCGAAGAGGCGGCTAAAGATGCCGATGTTGTAGTGGAAGTAGTGATAGAAGTCATGGACGTGAAGAAGAAGGTTTTTTCGGAGTTGGAGGGGGTAGTCAGGCCGGAGACCTTTTTTTTCACGAACACTTCGGGGTTAAGCATAACCGAGATGGCGGCCTTCACGAGGCGTCCCGACAAGTTCATCGGCACCCATTTTTTCAATCCGGTGCCCGTGATGCGTCTACTTGAGGTCATAAGGGGTTATGAGACGTCGGACGAGACGTTGGAAGTAGCGAAGGCTTGGGGCAAGAGGATAGGCAAAGAGGTCATAGTAGTCAATGAGGCTCCCGCCTTTGCGGTGAACCGTGTTTTATGTCCGATGATAAACGAGGCCTTTTTCGCTCTTGGGGAGGGGGTAGCGAGTGCGGAGGACATCGACAAGGGCATGGTTCTGGGATGCAACCATCCCATCGGACCATTGGCGTTAGCCGACCTGGTAGGATTGGAAACGCTATTGCGGGTCATGGAGGGTTTGCACAGGGAGTTGGGTGACAAGTACCGGCCGGCGCCTCTCCTCGTGAAGCTGGTGAGGGCTGGCCGTTACGGCAGGAAGACCGGCAAGGGCGTCTACGATTACACGAAGAAGTAGAGGGGGAGTGGTAGTAAACTGACAACGGGATCAAAAAAAAGGAGGGGGAACAAATGTCAAGATTTTTGAAGCCGTTAACAGAGCGGGAAAAAGAAAGATACAACGTCATCAACAAGGAAAACATTGAATTTCTCACGAACCGCTACAACAAGCTGAACCGCTGGGTCATCGCCGACATGATTAGGAGGAGCGCTTATCACTATCCTGATAAAAAGGCCCTCATCTACCGGGATCACGTGCTCACATACACGCAGTTAGAGGAGGAAATCAACCGTACGGCCAATGCCTTGCAGGACCTGGGCGTCAAAAAGTACGACCGGGTGGCCATCCTGGCACATAACACAACTCACCATGTGTTGACTTGGCTCGCCTGCTGTAAGATCGGAGCGATATACCTGGCCCTCAACTATATGTTGCGGGGTAAAGACATCTCGTATTGTATAAACCACTCCGAAAGCGTGGCTTTCATTGTAGAGGACGCCCTCTTTGACCTCGTCAAAGATGTTCTTGACGATATGCCTACAGTAAAGAGCTGGATTTGGTCGAATCAAGGCGAGGGAAAACCGTGCATCGGAGGAAAATTCACCGACTTTGACGCATGGTATAGGAAATACCCGGCGACGGAGCCGGATGCGATCCTGCACATTGAAGACCCTTGCCAGATGGTGTACACAAGCGGGACAGAAGCCCTCCCAAAGGCCGTAGTCCTTACCAATCAGGCGCTCATGTCGGAGTACATGGGTTCTATTGTAGATGGCGAATATGACGAGAACGATATTTCTGTAACTGCTCTACCTATTTTTCATGCCGCACAACGTGACGTCTTCCTGAATCCGATCTTCTGGGTGGGAGGTACGAATATCCTCCTCATGGTGCCGGATATCGCCGAGATTCTCAGGATGATCGAGAAATACAAAGCAAATCTCATCTTTATGCCGCCGACGGTATGGATCGGCCTCATGAGGCATCCCGATTTCAGTAAATACGACCTCTCGAGCCTGAAAAAATGTTACTACGGCGCGTCGATCATGCCCGTTGAAGTTCTGAAGGAGATGATGGAAAAGTTCGCAGGGGCAAGAATCTGGAATTATTACGGCCAGACAGAGCTCTGCCCCTACCATACTATCCTGAAAGCCAAAGACGCTTTTAATAAGATAGGATCGGCGGGCATGGGTGGGATCAACATGGAAACGCGGCTGGAGGACGATGAACACCGACCGATCATGCAGGCGGGAGTCCCCGGGGAAATCTGCGGTAAAGGCCCCCACGCCATGACCATGTATTTCAAGGACCCGGAGAAGACCGAAGAGGCTTTCCTGTGCGGTTGGTTCCATTCCGGTGACGTGGGAATCATGGACGAGGATCGTTACATCACCGTGGCCGACAGGAAAAAAGACATGGTGAAGACAGGCGGCGAGAACGTCTCGACTCGCGAGGTGGAGGAAGTCATTTATCTGGATAAACGGGTCCAGGAAGTTGCAGTCATCGGCCTGCCCCACGAAAAGTGGGTGGAAGCGGTTACGGCAGTCGTGGTACCGAAAGCCGGCCAAAAGATCACGGAAGCCGAGCTGATGGAGCTATGCAAGAAAGAATTGGCCCCCTTCAAGGTTCCAAAGGGGTTCATTATCGTTGATGCCCTTCCCAAGACACCCACGGGGAAGATCCTTAAGCGTGAAATGCGGGTCACTTACAAAGATATGTATAAAGACAAATAAGATACTGCGAAGGGAAGGCAACGCTGCGGCGATGCCTTCCCTTTTTAGATGCTTGCGGGGAACAGCATGGATGTCCTGCTGGTTAATCCGAGACACAACGGAAAATCTGAAGTCCCGCCCCTGGGTCTGCAGTGTCTTGCCGGGTCGCTCCAGGCGAGCGATATAAGCACTGCTATTCTTGACTTGGACGTTTGTCCCTATGAAGAAACTGATCAATCATTGATTGAGGCAGTCCAAACGGGGAAACCCCGCATCGTTGGGGTAGGCGCCCTCTCCGACAGTCTGGCTTCAGCCATAGGAATCTGCAGACTGGTCAAGAGTCTGAATACCGGCATCCTTACAGTCCTCGGGGGAATACATGCCTCAGTAATGGGAAGGCAGGTGCTTGAAACATATCCCCAGGTCGATATTATTGTCCGGGGCGAAGGGGAGATAACTTTTCTCGAACTCGTACGACGTTATCTGAATTTAGTCGATTACAGTGATATAGACGGGATCAGTTTTCGGCATGCCGGCGGCATTAGCGAAAACCGGGAAAGATCGCTTGAAAGGGACTTGGACCGCTTTCCGCTTCCCGATCGCAGCCTTCTCGATATAAGCCTGTATCCCACGCACAGCGTATCCTCGAGCCGGGGTTGCAGGCGCCATTGTACGTTTTGCTCCATTCAGTCCCTGTACCATAATACGATAAGGGTAAGAAACCCGAAAAGCCTGATTCGTGAAATCGATGAGATGGCTTCTCTCGGGGTGCGGAAAATAATGTTCACGGACGACAATTTCACCTTCAGCTTGAAAAGGCTAAGGGAAATTTGCGGACTGATAACGGACAGGAGACTGGATAGATGCGTCGAGTTCTATGCGGAAGGTTGCCTTGAGGATATTTGTAGGAATCCCCTGATCGCACAGATTCTCGGTCAGTCAGGATTCCGCGCCTTGTATGCGGGAGCGGAATCCGGGTCGCCGGGAATTCTTAAACGGTACGGGAAAAATCTGTCTCCGGAAGACGTGCTAAAAGGGGCATCCTATTGCCTGATGCAGAATGTCATGCCCGTTTTGAATTTTATTCTGCTGGGGCCCTGGGATACGATCGATACGGTCCGACAGACGATCGACCTTGCGAAACAGGCATTCGAAAATGGCGCGGATATTGCTTATGCTGAAATGCTGATTCCTTACCCCGGAACGCCTATTCAGGAAGAGTTGCTCAGGGACGGTAAGTTCCGGCAGAGGGACAACTTATTCTACTTTGAATCTTACGAGGGGATTTCGGTAGAATGGTTTTTGCGCACATGCGATCTGGCGAGAGACCTGGCAAAGCATTCGAAAGGGGATGAAAGCTTTTTTGAGTCGAGGAAGAACTATTATGAGCTAAAATGTTTGGGGTCGCTTCTGGAGGGAGAGATACCCGAGGAATTCAGGTGTAGGTCGGACGGACGGGAAGTAGAAAATCTAGAACGGAAAATTGAGGACTTGTTGTAGAGGAGGATCGGGGCCACGGGTGGGATTATCCCGGTTTAGCCGCGGCCGCAGGAAGAAAGTTTAGACGGATGCTGAAACCGGCCGGGAAGGAAAGGGGGAAAAAGAAAATTTATTCAGATGATTAGTTCCGGTCGTGGTTGTTTACCTAAGTCCACGTGAAAGCCATGCGTAGATCCTACCGGTATTTTTACCGAAAAATGAAAGGAGGTTGCCCGATGTATTTCGAAGACATTGAAATCGGTAAGGTGTACAAAGCGGACGTCACCAAGCCTATTACGGGAACCGAAATCGACCTTGTGGCCCAGATGTCGGGTATGGACCTGCCCGGTTTTTTGGATGCCGATTTCGCGAGAAGTCTGGGCTTCAAAGACAGGGTCACTCCAGGGATATATATCATCGCCTGTATGATGGGGTTGATGGCGAAGCAGGGTTTTCTGGCGCATGCAATCTGGGTTTCAGCGACAGACCTGTCTTTCAAGACTCCCGTCTTCCCGGGCGATAGACTTTCCGCCGAGGTGGAGGTGCTGAGTAAAAAGGCGGGGAAACGGGGAGGACCCGTCACTTACAAATGGAGGATTTATAACCAGGAAGAGAAGCTCGTCGCCGAGGGGGTCAACACCTGACTGTTTCCCGGCAAATGATCATCTGGACGATGATGAAGAATGACGAACAAGGCAGGCTCGCGTCGACCGTGAGAGGAGACTAATAACAAAGAAAGGTGGAGGAAGGGGAA
>DIEZ01000043.1 GCA_002418885.1 Syntrophaceae bacterium UBA5761 | reverse complement strand
ATCCAGCTGAGCTACAGGCGCACAACCTCTACAGACACCCCCCCGGTAAATAAAAGGAGCGTTTTAATAAACTCTTTCGAATTATTTGTCAAGCGTGAAAGCAAAATCACTCGAGGCTTAAAAAACACTCCTGCACCAATCACCTTACGTATCCGGCGATACCGTCGAATCGGTAGCCTTTTTTTGCCATCCCCTCGCCCCTGGGGTCGGTCGTGTAAAAATGGCAACCTGTCGAGGGGTTTTGCCAGCGGTAAAGTTCCCGCGTCCCAAGGATCTTTGAGGTCCCGATGTTTCCGATATACCCTTCGAGGACATAACCCTGACGGCGTTTCCCGTCTCCGTCCGGATCGGTCGTGTAGTAGTGGTCCCCTTTTGCCTTATTATACCATCGGTAGAACTTCTTTGTGCCCGGAGTATCTTCCCGGAACAGCCTGAAGGCAAACCCTTGTTTCCTGTAACCCTCCAGAACACCGGAATCTTCCGCTTCCGGGTGCCCCGTGTACAGATAATCGTTTCCTTTGACATAGCGGTAAACATCGATAAATTTTGTGAGGATATGCCGTGTTACCCTGAGCGAAACATCCACGGCGGCATCGCCGCCGTTCGACCTTATGACCACTGCGTCCCCATAGAGGCCCGCTTTTAGGTTTTCCGTATCGACAAAGACCGTAACATAATCGGTTTCACTCGTCGTCGTCCCGGTGGACGGAAAGACCTTGAGCCATCCTGGGACACCCGTGAGGACTTCGCCGCCGAAAATTCTTACACCTTCGACCATGACGAGACCCCTCTTGCCCATGACCTCGAGAACGTGATGACCGTCAGAGAGGTTTTCTGCGACAACCACCGCTGCCCTTCCCTCTTCCGGGTCTCTATCCATCTCAACAGGAGCGAGGTCATCGATATAAGCCTTCAAAGAGCATTCTTCCTTTTCAGGATGAAAGATGATCGCGATTCCTGTGCCGGAAAAAAGGAAGCTCATAATCCCTTCCTCTCCCCTGCAGGCGGGGTATCCCTTGTCTGTGAACCATTTGCCGTCCAGTTGGAGAACATTTTCCAAATCGCCCGGAACAGCATAGGCCTCGCCGTCTCGCTTGTTTTCATTCAGGAACGATACGTAGAACCATTTCCCGGCCTGACCTTCGGACACGCTACCGATTCCCGTTTTCCAGCTGAGCGTTCCCTTGCCGACATTCCGGACGCGCAGTTTTTTAAGGGTCGTGCGGCTTCCCTCTATCGTCCCGAAGTCGAGGCCGAAAGGCTCTACCGACAGTTTCGGGCCTGGCTCACTTAGGGCCGTCTCGAACTTGAGAACAAGCGTCCTGGAAGCGCCTGCATAATGAACTTCGATTTTTTCGCAGTGCCGTCCTAAGGGCAGCGCCTCCTCGAGGACAAGAATATCGCCGCCCGTTTTGAGTGTCATCTGAACGAGATGCCCGCCCATCTCATCGGGGGTTTCTCCTTCGACAAATCTTATCCCGACTTCGAGACTGCCAAGGGAATCCGTCAACCGGCCTGCAAGTCTTTCACCGCCGACTGCGATCCACCCCTCGGGCACGCCTGTCGACCACGCGAGGGTCTTCGCTAACGGACTATGCATGAAATAGACCCCCTTGACCTCGCCAACAGGAGTCAGGACACCAAGATCCATCACTTCGGGGCTCACAAGCAGGGCGGTCGCTCCGCCGGCTTCATCCTCTGCCGGAGCGACGACTGAAGGCAAAATCAGAACGGCCGGGATGAAGAGTGAAACAACAATCTTTTTCAGGATAATGCTAAATTTTTTCAAAGCATTTTCCTTCTAAATCAATCGCCTTGATAAGGCAAAAGGTTTTTCTCTGAATAAATTCAACTTGACAGGTCGTAATAATAAGCGATATTTTCGCCTCCCTGCCTGGTGAAATCATTCTATGGGTCATGTATGAATAATTGTAGTTGCTCCGATGGATGAAAACAACCTTAAATACTGGCTGGCCCTGAAGTTCGTAGAAGGCTTGGGAAGTGTCGGGACCAAGAACCTTCTTTCCGCCTTCGGGACTCCCCGAAGGGTACTGGAAGCGCCGCTCGAAACCCTGAAAAGCGTGCCCGGTATAAAAGAAAGGACGGCCAACCTCATCCATCGCTTCAACAAGTGGAAGCAGGTCGAGCGAGAGCTTGTCTTGACCCGGGAAAAAGGGGTTTCCCTCGTTACCGTGGAAGACACCTCTTATCCCCGGCTCCTTCTCGACATCTACGACCGTCCGCCTTTGCTTTATGTGAAAGGGGCATTTGTGGAAGATGAGGCGACGATCGCCGTTGTAGGCTCTAGGGCGGCCTCGACCTACGGTAAATTCCTGACCGAAAGGCTATGCCGTGAGTTGGCGCAACAGGGATTCACCGTCGTGAGCGGAATGGCTCGCGGGATCGATACAGCCGCACACTGCGGGGCCCTTTCCGCGAAGGGGCGGACGATCGCCGTGCTCGGTTGCGGCCTCGATGTCTATTATCCATTGGAAAATAGGAGTCTCTACGATGAGATCGCAACACGCGGCGCCGTCGTCACCGAATATCCCTTCGGAACGAAACCCCTCGCGGCAAATTTTCCGATGAGGAACCGGATAATCAGCGGCATATCTCTAGGAGTCGTCGTTGTAGAGGCAACCGACAAGAGCGGCTCCCTTATAACGGCCAGGGTAGCTTTGGAGCAGGGTCGCGAGGTCTTTGCAGTCCCGGGGACAGTCGACTCACCCGGTTCGAAGGGAACGCATAAACTCATAAAAGAAGGTGCGAAGCTCGTCGAGAATATTGACGATATAATAGAGGAAGTACAACCGCGGCTGCGGAAGACCCCCGTTACGCCACAGGTGCCGGAACAGGCCGACGCCGACCGCCCGGTTAACGAAAAACCGCTTGGTGAACGGGAGAGGACGATCCTGAACCTTCTGTCCGGAGGAGCGTTTGATGTCGATACGCTCATCGAGAAAACAGGCCTCGACACGAATGAAGTCTTGGCTATCCTGCTCGGCCTTGAATTGGACGGCTACGTTGAACAAAAGCCGGGAAAGGTTTTCATCCGCAGATAAAGCCCTATAGAAAACATCACATAAACAGAGAGGCGACGTGCACACCCCGGCCCTCTTGAGACAAGGGCCGGCCGAATATGACCTGCAATATATTTTTAAGGAGAAAGAATGAAGCGTTCGCTTATCGTTGTTGAATCGCCGACAAAGGTAAAAACGATAAAGAAATACCTGAGCAGCGAATTCGACGTCCGGGCATCGGTAGGACACATCAAGGACCTCCCCAAAAGCAAGCTCGGTATCGACATCAAAAATGATTTCAAACCAACCTATCAAGTGCTGGAGACCAAAAAGAAGGTCATCACCGAACTGAAAAATGCCGCGGCAGCCGCCGAGACCATCTACCTCGCCCCCGACCCCGACCGGGAAGGTGAGGCGATCGCCTGGCACATCGCCGAGGAGATCGACGGCAATAAGACGATCTATCGTGTACTGTTCAACGACCTGACCAAAAACACGATGCTTACGGCACTGCAGCATCCCCAGAAGCTCAACCTCAACAAATACGAGGCGCAGCAGACGCGGCGAATCTTGGACAGGCTCGTGGGTTACCAGGTCAGCCCGATCCTCTGGGAAAAAGTCAGGCGAGGGTTGAGCGCCGGCCGCGTGCAGTCCGTGGCGGTAAGAATGGTCTGCGACCGGGAAGAGGAAATCAGAAATTTTGTGCCCGAGGAATACTGGAACATAACGGCGCTCTTGGAGGGCTCGGAACCTCCTCCCTTCGAAGCCCGGCTGGTCAAGGTCGACGGAAAGAAGGCCCGAATCTCCAACTCCTTGGAATCAGAGGACGTCCTGAAGCGACTGGAATCCGCCCCTTTTATCGTCGCCTGCGTGGAGAAGAAGGAGGCCCGGAGAAATCCGGCGCCCCCGTTCACGACGAGCAAACTACAACAGGAGGCCTCGCGGAAGCTCCGTTTTTCGGCCAAGAAGACTATGTCCGTCGCCCAGAAGCTGTACGAAGGTATCGAACTCGGCAAGGAGGGTCCTGTCGGCCTGATTACATATATGAGGACCGATTCCGTCCGTATCGCTGAGGAGGCCCTGAGTGAAGTGCGACGTTACATCCTGGAGGCCCACGGCAAGGAATACCTTCCGGCAAAGCCGAAGGTATTCAAATCGGGACGCAACGCCCAGGAGGCCCACGAGGCAATCCGGCCCGCGTCGTTGAATTACCGGCCCTTCGACATCAAACCATACCTCACGAACGACCAGTTCCGTCTCTACCAGCTCATATGGAACCGCTTCGTGGCAAGTCAGATGAACCCAGCCGTCTACGACCGGACCACCATCGACATCGAAGCGGCAAACACCCTATTCCGCGCCCAGGGGGACGTCATGAAGTTCCCCGGCTTCATGACCCTTTACACTGAAGGGAAGGACGATAACGGGGAAGAAAACGGTGCGGAAAAGGCGCTGCCGGACGTAAAGGTAGGCGAACGGCTGAAGTTGCTCTCGCTCAAGCCTGAGCAGAAATTCACCGAGCCGCCGCCGCGCTTTACCGAGGCGACACTCGTCAAAGAGCTCGAGGAGAAAGGAATCGGCAGGCCAAGCACTTACGCCACCATCCTCAGCACCATCCAGGAACGGGATTACGCCAAGCTCGACGGGGGTCGGTTCCACCCGACGGAGCTCGGCAAATTGGTCACTGACCTACTGGTGAAGAATTTTCCTACCATCCTTGACGTGGCATTCACGGCGGGCATGGAAAACCAGCTCGACATGATCGAAGAAGGAAAACTCAAACGAATCGAGAGCCTTCAGAAGTTCTATTCCACCTTCGAGAAGGACCTAAAAAAAGCAAAGTCGGAGATGCGTAACGTGAAGAAAGAAGAAACGCCTACAGGCCTCGTCTGTGAAAAATGCGGCAGTCCGATGGTCATCAAGTGGGGACGTAACGGGAGGTTCATAGCCTGCTCTGGTTATCCGAAGTGCCGCAACACCATGAATTTTCAGGAAGACGAAAACGGCGCCATCACCCAGAAACCGCCCGCGGTGACCGAAACCGACATCGAATGCCCCGATTGCGGTCGAAAAATGGTGGTCAAGCAAGGAAAATTCGGCAGTTTCCTCGGTTGTTCGGGTTACCCCGAATGCCGATTCACAATGCCCTTCAGCCTCGGTGTCAAGTGTCCCGTGGAGGGCTGTGGTGGTCAGGTCGTCGAGAAACGGTCCAGAAAAGGAAAGGTCTTTTTCGGTTGCTCGAGGTATCCCGAATGCAGCTACGCGACGTGGGACAAACCCATCGCCGAGCCCTGCCCTGAATGCGGCGCTCCTTTTATTTTCGAAAAGTACAATGCGAAGAAAGGACGCTACAGGGTCTGCAGCAATCCGTCTTGCGCGTACAGTACGGCTAAGGCGCCGACATCCTGATAGAAACAGACATAACAGTAGATGCGTGACTTGACACCTGTCGGTGAAAAATGCTTGACAGTGATAGGCGGCGGCTTGGCGGGCTGCGAAGCCGCCTGGCAGATTCTCAAAAGGGGATTTAAAGTAAGACTTTATGAAATGAGGCCAACTGTTTCTACCCCCGTGCATAAAACATCCGGCTTGGCCGAACTTGTTTGCAGCAATTCCCTTAGGTCGAACGAACTCGACCGCGCGGCCGGACTGCTGAAGGAGGAGATGCGGTTGCTGGATTCTCTGGTCATGAGGGCCGCTGAGGAATCGGCCATTCCGGCGGGAACGGCCCTGGCGGTGGACCGTCTTCTCTTTTCCCGTCGCGTTGAAGAGATGCTGACATCCTTCGCAGGACTGGAAATCATCCGCAAGGAGGTCAAGGCCATACCCCGTGAAGGCCTCGTCATCGTGGCGAGCGGTCCCCTCACGTCCGATTCCCTGTCTCGAAGCCTCTCCGAAATGACCGGTCACGATTATCTCTATTTCTACGACGCTATATCTCCGGTCGTGGAGGCGGATTCGATCGACCTGTCAAAAGTCTTCGGGGCCTCCCGGTACGGTGCCGGAGAGGGGAATTATCTTAATTGTCCCCTGACCCGCGAGGAATACGAGACATTTTACCGGGCCCTCCTGGAAGCGAAAGAAGTCCCTCTGAGGAGTTTTGAGGACGCGCGGTATTTCGAGGGGTGTTTGCCGATTGAGGTGATGGCCCGGAGAGGGGTACAGACACTCCTCTACGGGCCGATGAAACCCGTAGGGTTGACAGACCCGCGGACCGGAAAGCGGCCCTTCGCAGTCGTCCAGCTACGACAGGAAAACCGCGAAGCCACCCTCTATAACCTGGTAGGCTTTCAGACCAAACTGACCTGGCCGGAACAAAGACGCATCTTCCGGATGATACCCGGCATGGAGAAGGCGGAATTTGCGAGGTACGGCAGCATCCACCGCAACACATTCCTCAACGCCCCAGCCCTCCTCAACAGCAATCTCCAGTTGCACGGTTTCGAGAACGTCTTCATCGCCGGCCAGATATCCGGCGTGGAGGGCTACATCGAATCGACGGCCATGGGGCTTGCCGCGGGAATCTTCGCCGCGCGGCTCCTGCAGGGACTCTGGTCCGTTCCGCCACCTCGGGAGACCGCCGTCGGCTCCCTCATCCACCATATCACAAGCACCGACGTAAAAATCTTCCAGCCCATGAACGTCAACTTCGGACTTTTCCCTCCCCTTGACAAGAAGGTCCGACGAAAGGACCGCGGCCGCTTCTACGCCGAGCGCGCCCTGGAGGCAATAAGGAAGTGGAAAGAAGATGCCTGAAAATCGTCTTTAGCCCTTAAATGTTTTTATTGTAGATGATTCGCAAACCCTCGAGGGTGAGCATCTCGTCGACGATGTCGATGCTTTTTGTCTCCGGCGCTATAGTTTTCGCCAGACCGCCCGTGGCGATGACCTTCGGGTTGGACCTCGCCTCCTGTTTTATCCTCTCCACGATGCCGTCAACAAGGCCCGCATAGCCGAACATGATGCCGGCCTGCATGCTGCTCACCGTATCCTTGGCTATGATGCTTTTCGGCCTGCTGAACTCGACGCGTGGGAGCTTGGAGGCCTTCTCAAAAAGGGCCTCGCTGGAAATGGTGATGCCGGGCGTGATGCAACCGCCCATGTACTCACCGTGTTCCGAGACATAATCGAAGGTAGTCGCGGTGCCGAAGTCCACGATGATCAGGTCTCCCCCGTATTTATCGAACGCCGCCACGGCATTGACTATCCTGTCCGCACCGACCTCCCTCGGGTTGTCGTAGTAAATCGGCATCCCTGTCTTGATCCCAGGCCCGACTATCAAGGGCCTGACATGAAAGTACTTTTCACACATCGGCTCCAGGATGTTGAGCATCGGCGGCACTACGCAGGAGATGACGATGTCTTTCACGGACCGCGAGCTCACCCGACTAGATTTATAGAGATTGAAGATCAGCATGCCGTATTCGTCGCTCGTATGTTCCACGACCGTCCTGATTCTCCAGCTATGCATGAGCTTATCTTCGTCGAAAAGACCGAGGACGGTGTTGGTGTTTCCCACGTCAATCACGAGCAGCATTTCCAGCCCTCCGCTAAAACGACGTCTCCGGAGATGATGTGTCTCCTCTCCTCCTCTTCGTCAAGGAGAAGTAGCGCCCCCTTTTCGTCAAGACCCTCGAATACCCCCTTTTCTACATTATCTTTCGAGCGAACCTCTATCCTTCTCCCAAGCATGCCCGATGAGGCGATCCATTCCTCCCTGATGGGTGAAAAACCCCCTTCCAGGAAAACCCGGTACCACTTTCCGAAGCCCCGCAGTAGCTTTAACGCCACATCAAACCTCGAAACCTCCCGTCCGACCTCGACTTTCAAGGAGGTTGCCAGGCCGAAGGACTCATCGAAGTCCGTCCGGTCCATGTTTATGTTTACCCCCATGCCGACTACGATAAAGTCGACTTCCGTACCCCTGAGCCTCATCTCCGTCAGGATGCCGCAGGCTTTCCGTCCCCGGATCAGGATATCGTTCGGCCATTTAAGCGATACCTTATCCCCGCAATAGCCTGACAAGACTTCCGCGGCCGCTACGCCCGCCGTCAGGGTTAGCTGGGGAGATACGGAGGGGCTGATCCGCGGCCGCAAAATGACGGTCAAGTAAAGGTTTTTCCCCGGCGGCGACATCCAGACCCTGTCCAAACGACCTTTTCCTCGGGTCTGTCGGTCGGCGATGACGGCTTCGCCCTCTTCAGCCCCGGCGACGGCGAGCCCGACCGCGTAATTGTTCGTGGAGTCCACTTCTTCCAGGAAGTGGATTCTCTTTCCGAGCACCTCTCCCAACAAAAGGCGGGATAGTTTATCAGCATCAAAATCCGTCAACGCCGCCTCTTGCCCTCGCTCTTACGACCCACTGAAAAGACCGTCAATGAGATGTCGACAGCCGCGACCGAATGCGTCAGCGCCCCTGCGGAGATAAAATCGACTTCTGTCTCCGCGATTCCCCGGACGCTCTCCAGTGACACGTTCCCCGATGCCTCGATGGGCATCCTTCCGGCGACGAATCGAACAGCCCTATTCATATCGCTCATGCCCATGTTGTCGAGCATGATCATGTCGGCACCGGCGGCTACGGCCTCTTTTACCTCGTCGAGGTCCCTGACCTCGACCTCGACCTTCAACATCGGCCCTACCTTCGCCTTGGCCCTCGTTAATGCAGCCTTGATCCCGCCGGCGGCATCGATGTGGTTGCTCTTGATCAGGACGCCGTCGTAAAGGGCGAACCGATGGTTGACGCCGCCGCCCACCCTCACGGCATATTTGTCGAGTATGCGCAACCCCGGCGCCGTCTTCCGTGTGTCCAGAATTTTCGCCCTCGTTCCCTTCACAAGGTCGGCGTACCGGCGGGTGAGCGTCGCAACCCCGCACATCCTCTGAAAAAGGTTCAGGGCAACGCGTTCCGCCTGGAGGATACTTTTAAGCATCCCCGACACTTCCGCGATCACGGCTCCTTTCCTCACTTTTTGGCCGTCTTTCTTCCTCGCGACAAAGCGGACTTCCGGGTCAAGGGCAAGAAATACTTCCCTGAAAACATCCAACCCGGCTACGACGAGTTCCGCCTTGGCGACGGCATGGGCCTTGCCGACCTCGAGCCCCGTCAAGACAGCCCCGGTCGTCACATCCCCCGGCCCGATGTCCTCACGTAGTGCCGTTTCGATTATCCGTCTTACTTCTATTTTCTCGAACATAGACACCATCCCAGCACATTCTTTCATCGCGAAGCGGCCGACTGTAGGCTTAGCTCTCAAGTTTTATCTTTCTCAACCGCTCCAAAGCCGACTGCAGGACGTTCAACTTCGCCTGTATTTCCTGAAATTTCCTCTCTTCCTTTTCGATCGCCTCTTTAGCAGCCTTCTGTCTGAAATCGGAGTTAGCCAGTTTCCTCTGAATACCCTGGAACTCCTTCGTGAGCTTCAATATCTCTTTTTCGAGCCTCCCTTTCTCTCCCTCAACATCGACCATGCCCTCCAGAAAAACAAAGACCTTGACGGGACCGGCAACGGCGGTGGCGACCCCGCTTGGTTCCGCCGCCTGTTCTTCCACGACGAGGGATTCAAGCCGGGCCAGGGTGAACACGTATTCGGAACAGTTTTTCAACAGGCCGACGGTCGCGGAGTCGGGCGCCGACAGCAGCACCTTCACCTTCTTCGCCGGCTGGATGCCCATCTCGCCCCGAATATTCCTTATGCTGCTGATGACCTCCATCACGAGCTCCATCCGAGCCGCGGCTTCCGGGGCCTCCAATCTGTCGTCCGTCTTCGGAAACTCGCTCACGACGACGGCCGTCCCGTCTTTCGTCAGCCTATGCCATATCTCTTCCGTGATGAAGGGCATGAAGGGATGGAGCAGTTTCATGGTCGATCTGAAGACGGTTGCAAGTGTATGCTGGGTCGCGTACCGTCCGGCAACGTTGTCTTTTCCGTAGAGGACATCCTTTATCAGCTCGAGATACCAGTCGCACAGTTCATGCCAGACGAAATGATAGAGCGCGCCGGCGGCGTCATTGAACCGGTACTCATCAAGATATCTTGTCACGTCGGCGACCGTCCTGTTGAGGCGGTGAAGAATCCAAAGGTCGCAGAGCGAAAAATCTTCTCTTTTCGGTTCCCCCGCCGGGACATAATCTCTCAGGTTCATCAGCGCAAACCGGGCCGCATTCCAGATCTTGTTCACAAAGTTCCGGTATCCCTCGATGCGCTCCTCCGACATCCGGATGTCGCGCCCCTGGGCCGTGAAGGCCGCGAGGGTAAAGCGGAAGGCGTCGGTGCCGTATCTATCGATCATCTCCAGGGGGTCGATGATGTTGCCCTTCGACTTGCTCATCTTGTCGCCGTGCTCGTCCCTGACCAGGGCATGGAGGTAGACGTCGCGGAAGGGAACGTCTTTCATCACGTAAAGGCCCATCATCATCATCCGCGCGACCCAGAAGAAGAGGATGTCGAAGCCGGTGATCAGCAGCGACGTAGGGTAGAAGGTCTTCAGGTCCTTCGTCTTTTCGGGCCAGCCGAGCGTCGAGAAAGGCCAAAGCGCCGAGCTGAACCACGTATCCAACACGTCCTCTTCCTGCTTCAAGACGGTCCCTTTGCACTTTGGGCACTTGGCAGGGTCTTTCGCGTCGACGATGGCTTCACCGCACTCGCAGTACCAGACCGGTATCCTGTGCCCCCACCATATCTGCCTCGAGATGCACCAATCTCGGATGTTGTCCATCCATTCGAAGTATGTCCCTTCCCACATCTTTGGTATGAGCCGCGTTTTGCCTTTGATCACTGCCGCGATTGCCTGTTTGGCAAGGGGTTTGACCTTCACGAACCATTGTTTGGACACGGCGGGCTCGATGTCCGTCTTACACCGGTAACATTGACTGACGTTATGCTTGTACGGCTCGGTCTTCACCAGGTAACCGCATTTTTCCAGGTCGCGGACGACGTTCTTCCGTGCCGTATACCGGTCCTGACCCTGGTAAGGCCCTCCGTTTTCGTTGATCACGGCGTTGCCGTCCATGATGCGGATGATCTCGAGGTTGTGACGCTCGGCCATGGCGAAGTCCGCGGCGTCGCACGCGGGGGTGATCTTCACCGCGCCCGTACCGAATTCCATCGTCACGTACTCATCGGCGATGACGGGTATCTTCTTGTTCACCAACGGCAGTACTACGTACTTGCCGATTATGTCCGCATAGCGCTTGTCGTTCGGGTTAACTGCGACCGCCGTGTCGCCGAGCATCGTCTCCGGCCGCGTCGTCGCGACGATGACTTCCCCTTCTCCTTCGGCAAAGGGATACCGGATATGCCAGAGGAAACCCTGTTCTTCCTTGAACTCGACCTCGAGGTCCGATATGGCCGTGTGGCAGCGCGGACACCAGTTGACTATGTAGTCTCCCTGATAGATTAACCCGTCGCGGTAGAGCATGACGAAGACTTCGCGAACCGCCCTCGACAGCCCCTCGTCCATGGTGAATCTTTCTCGCGACCAGTCACAAGAGCAGCCGAGACGCTTCAACTGGTTCGTGATGACATTACCGTACCTTTCCTTCCATTCCCAGACCTTCTCGATGAATTTTTCCCTGCCGAGGTCATGACGTGTCAACCCCTGCTTCGCCAGCTCCTGCTCGACGACGTTCTGTGTGGCGATCCCGGCGTGGTCCGTCCCGGGCATCCAGAGCGTGTTGTATCCCTGCATACGCCTCATGCGGGTCATGATGTCCTGCAGGGTATTGTTCAGGGCGTGCCCCATGTGGAGCATACCCGTCACATTCGGAGGGGGTATGACGATGCAGAACGGCTTCTTGTCGCTCTCTTCCTCAGCGCGAAAATAATCATGATCAAGCCAGTACCGGTACCACCTAACTTCCAGCTCATGGGGGTCGTACACCCTGCTCAGTGTGTTATCTTCCATGTCCTCTCCCTGTCTCGCTGAATCGTGTTCTTCCCGTCGGACCGAAAAACTGTACGCCGAAACATTAAGGCAGGAGGCCATTTTGCTCCCCTGCCTTTTTACGCATAAAACAATCCCTGAGGGCGCCGGCTTCGGCCCGTAGATTCCCCTATCTGTCGAACCTGAGTTCTTCCTTTATTTTCTTGATGATCAGGAGGGCGTCGGCACCGGAAACCGGGGCGAGCGGGGCAAACTCTCCCGTCGTGAAATCTTTCGCCTCCATGATGCCCCTGGACGTCACGACCATCACGGCGTTGAAATACGGCACATCAGGCCTCAGGTCGGGGAAAGGCGACGTGGTCCCGATGAACTTTGTCGCCAGTTTTTCGTCTCCCGTCACCTTGATCAGGATGTCTTCGATCATCATCGCATACTGTCCCCTGGTGACCAACTCGTCGGGATGAAAACAGTTGTCGGGGTAGTTTTCAAGGCCGCGCACACCAAGGTTCAGGATACCCTCGATGTCGGCCTTCAGCGGATGATTCGCGATATCTACAGCCGTAATCTTGCTGTCCTTCCGGGCCTTGAACTTTTCCGGATCTTTGAAAGACGTATCGAACGTCTTGGGCGTTCTCTTCCGGTAGAGGATATCGATTCTTAATTCCTCCATGAACAGGGCGGCGGCATCGGCCCGTGAGATGCTCTCCACGATGGCGATCTTCTTGCCCGTCACAGTCCCCGGCATGGCCCGCTGAATCTTCTGGATAAGATTCCACTCGGTGTCTGCTTCCTTAAGGTAATCAGCCTTGAGGTCGAGTACCTTGGTGAACATCTGCCCCGCTTTGTCGAATTCGAGGCCGTATTTATAAGCCACTCCCATGTAATAGTAAGCAGCGGAAGACTTGGGGTCGATCTTCACCGCTGTTTCAAAGGCATCTTTGGCCTTTTCGAGCCACTTCTTCCGGTTGGCCCTGTCCATGGTATACAACCTTATGTACCCCACCTGAGCAAAGACCTTCTCGTCGGCTTTCTTCGCGTATTTCCAGCCCCTGTCTACGGCGTCGAAGGCCCCTTTGAAATCACCCTGGTAGGCCATGGCGAGGCCCAGGCCGGTATGGGCCATAGAGAACTTCGGTACCAGTTGGATGGCAAGGTCGAACTCCCGCTGTGCATCCACATACTTGGCTTCTTTCAGAAGGTTCATCCCCGTTGCGACATGATGCTCGGCGGTATCGAGCTGGCTGGTGGGAACCCTTGCTTTAGGCCCACAGGATATGAGCAAAGCCCCGATGGCCGCAGCGAAAAGCAGGTATCTCATGCGTCGACACTCCCAAAGGTGATTCATGACTTTCTCCTTTCATTGAACGGTTGACTTCAATGAATCCCACCGGGCACTCGTCGCCTAACCCGGCGGCTCAAAAAACACGCCATTCTATATATTTATACGATACACAAGTCAAGATATTTCGACGGCTTCCATGCTGCCGAGGAAGGCCTCTACTTCTTCCCTGATTCCGTCCCAATCCGCCGCGTCGAACCATCCGACATCTCTGTCGGCACGAAACCAGGTCATCTGTCTCTTGGCGTAGTTTCTGGTATCCCGCTTCATCATTGACAGCGCTTCGCCTAAGGGTAGTCCATCCTTCAGATGACGGACGACGTGCCTGTATCCGAGCGACTGCATAGGCCTCAGATCTTCAGCGAAGCCCCGGGCAAGGAGCCCTTCGACCTCGCCGACAAGGCCCTTGTCTACCATCCTATCGCAACGACTGTCAATTCTACGATAAAGAACCGCCCTGTCCTCCATCATTCCTATCTTAAGGTAACTGTACGGCCTGTCGGCGAACCGGTGATTCGTCTGCCTCCGGGAGATCGGCTCACCGCTCGTGTCGATGTACTCGAGGGCTCTCATGACCCTGACCGCGTCGTTAGGATGGATACGCTCAGCCGCTTCGCGGTCTTTGACCTTCAATTTTTCGTGCAGATAACGGGCACCGCACTCTTTCATCTCCCGGATGTACTGCGTTCGAAGGCTCTTATCCGCACCCGGCCCGTCGACGAGGCCGGCCGTAAGCGCCCTGATGTAAAGTCCGGTGCCTCCGACGACCCAGGCAGTCTTGCGTTCCTGGTTCAGCGTCTCGACGGCCTGCCGGGACTTTTCGATGTACATCCCGGCATTGAAATCTTCATCGGGGTTGACGACGTCGATCAAGTGATGCCGGACCTCTGCGCGTTCCTCGACGGTCGGCTTCGCCGTGCCGATGTCCATGTATCTATATACTTGCATGGAGTCCGCGCCTACGATTTCACCCCCGAATTCGCGGGCAAGCTTCATAGCCAGGGCGGATTTTCCCGCTGCCGTGGGGCCGCATATTATGACGAGAACCGGTTTTCTCATGACCTCTTGAACATCTTTTCCAGTTCTTTGAAGTCCAACAGGATGTACAGCGGCCGACCATGGGGGCAGGTCGAGGCGAAGGCGATGCCGTCGAGGTCTCGGCACAGCTCCTTGGCTTCCTGTGCCGTCAACCCGTTACGGGCCTTCACAGCCCCTTTACAGGCCATCGTCACGATGGCTCTTTCCGTCAATTCCGCCGGTGAGGACCCATTGCCGATTTCCGCTACCTGATCGATGATATCCGTTATGACCGAGGCCGGCTCAAGATGGGACAAGAGTCGGGGAAAAGTCGTGACTTTTACCGCCGTCCCGCCGAAGGGTTCGACTTCGATGCCCATCGTCTTGAAGCACTCGACCGACCTTTCGAGGAGAGACAGGCTCGCCGGAGACAGGTGCAGAACTTCGGGGACAAGGAGCCTCTGTCCTACCACGGTTCCGCCCTCAACTCCCTTCTTGAGTTTCTCGAAGAGGATTCTCTCGTGAGCGGCATGCTGGTCGATGATCACGACACCGTCGGGATGGGTGAAGAGAAGGTAGGTTTTCCCCGTCTGCCCGACGTACTCGAGGGAGCTGAAAAAACCCGCGGGACGGCCTCCCTCAAAAACCGCGGCTTCATCCCACAACCCCGGCGCTTCACGGACGGTCCCCTCACCGGAAAAACGTCCCAAGGCTTCCTCAATCCTTCTCCGGTACGATTCCAGCGGATATCCCTTGTCAACTTCCACCGACAACCCAGGAGTAACCGACTGGGCGGGACCCGACAGGGCGCGGACGACCGAAGTCAGTACGGCCTCGTAAACCTCGCGGGGATTGCGGAAGCGGACCTCCATCTTTGCCGGATGGACATTCACGTCCACATCGTCCCGCGGGACTTCGATGAAGAGCACCGTCTGCGGGTACCTGCGCGGCTCTATCATCCTGCGATAGGCAGTCATCACGGCATGGTTGAGAAGCACGTCTTTGACGTACCGCCCGTTGACATAGCACACCATGCCCTTCGCCGTGGACCGGGTAAAATCGGGCCTCGAGGTAAACCCTTCGATTTTTACCGACCCGTGAACGCACCCAAGCGGAAGCATTCGCTCTTCGACGTCGACACCCAGGGCGAGCGCGATCCTTTCGGACACATCCCTGACGACTGGCATATTCAACAACGTTTTCCCGTCGACTATGACCCTGATCCCTACGCCGGGGCAGGCCAGGGCGGTCCTTGTCACGACTTCGATACATCGCGCCTGCTCGACCGATTCCTTTTTGAGGAACTTCTTCCTCACCGGCACGTTCCCGAAAAGGTTCCGGACGGAAACCGCCGTACCCTCCGGACAACCGACCTCCCTGTTGTCCTTGACCCTTCCGTTTTCTACCGTCACTTTTCTGCCCGAAAAGGCGCCCTTGCGCCTCGTGACCATCTCGACCGTCGAAACAGCCGCGATGCTCGGCAGGGCCTCGCCCCGGAAACCGAAGGAAGAAATACCGTAGAGGTCATCGAACCCGGAAATCTTGCTCGTCGCGTGCCTCCGGAAGGCAACCTCCACGTCCTCCTGGTCGATCCCGCGGCCGTTGTCCACGACCCTGACCGTCTGCAGACCTCCTTTTCCTATCTCTATGACGACCTTCGTCGCACCGGCGTCAAGGGCATTTTCCAGGAGCTCCTTGACAACGGACGACGGCCTTTCGACAACCTCGCCGGCAGCGATCCTATCCGTCGTATCCTTCGTCAGGACATGGATCTTCTCGGACAAATACCTTCCCCCTAATGAACCAAACCGCAGCCGCTTTCTGAAGCGTCGCTGCGGTCGGCCTTCTCCTTAAGTTAACGCGTCCGTCACGGTGTAAACGGTGTAAGTCGAGTCACCCGTCAGTCTAGAACGATCATGACACGGCATTTCTTCAGGAAACTCAAGTTTTCCGCCACGCCCTCGACCTTCGACGCTTCGGCCGTGCTGATGACCACATCGCCCTTCGTCGGACCTTCCGCCCTCAATGCCTTCACCGTCAGAGGATTGTTCGTAACCCTGGGGTTGTTCTGGGCCGCCGTCAGGTCTTTCGAATAACTGCTGATACCCTGCAGATTGGCGTAGTCCTGGTCTACCATCATGTATCCGTACACTTCCTTGCCGCTCTCATCGATGATCCTCGGTTTCATCGTCGGACGGAGCTGGACGCCCCGCGCATCTACGACCAGACCGGTGTAAAGCTCAGCGGCAGGCGCAGGATGCGGTGCGACGACCTGCGGGCCGGCGGGGGCCACAGGCTCCGCCGGCGGCGCC
>DIEZ01000010.1:900-10880 GCA_002418885.1 Syntrophaceae bacterium UBA5761 | reverse complement strand
CCGACCGAGAGGCCGATCAGGCTCCCGACGATTATGCCGCCGCTGTTTACTATCGTCCCCTTCAAGAAACCTCCTCTCTCTCCTTAATTGCGACCGACGTTGCCGCACGTCTTCGTATTTCTATACCACCGCCATTGAAGGGTGACAAGAATCAAAAGCAGACCTTTGAGCGGATATTGACATCGACGGGGAAAAATGCAAGAAACAACCCCATGAAAACGCACACTTTTCTTTTTCGGGAAGGACTATGGTCGGTAGAAGGTGTTTATTTCGACGACAGCGGCCGTCCCATCCCCCTCGAGGGTAAGACACGGGTAACCCATCTACCCGGACTGTGGGTGAACGAAGGCGCCTTGGAACTAAAACCGGCGGAAGGTTCCATTGTTATACACAGCCGTTACGAAGTTACCCCCTTCGAAGAAGGCCTATCGACAACCTCGTGGAAGTCTTCGAACCCTGCGGTCGGAGAGTTGAACGGGAGTTTCATCCTCGTTGATGATGCGATTCTCTCAGTCTGCCGGTCCGGTGACGGTCTGTTCGGCGGCTCCGAATTCATGCTCCGGGTCAACGACGAACAGTACCTGAACCGCGGCGCATTCCTGAGAGAAAACGAAAAGCTCTCCTCCTGGTCCGTCACGCTGCGAAAGATCAAGGACGGCCCCTTTCCCGAATCGTTGTGAAACGGGGGAGGAAACGAAGGACCAAAAAAGAAGGGCCCCGTTCTGGACTCGACGGGGCCCTTTCGTGAGTTTTAAGGTGCGTCGGTCATCCGACGACGGATTTGATGAGTTCCACCACGGGCGACGTGAAGAGGGCGATGAGGACTGTATACAGGGCGAAGGCACCCATGACTTCGCTCATGTAGAGCTTTCTGTACTTGTGCCGCAGGGAGATGAGGATGAGCCCGCCGACTATGAGGGCGCCGAGATGGAAGTAGGGGAAGTTGCTCGCACCGGTCGCGCTGTATTCAGCGATCGCGAACGTACCCGTTACCAAAACTACGAAAACCGCCATGCTCAGAGTGGAAAGTACCTTTTTCATCTTTATTTCCTCCTTTTTTTATTGTTTTATCGATTCAATCGGTGTCTGTTTCCTTTTGACTTTAATATATGAAATTATCATGCCAGATTATCCTTAACCCCGGTATATTCTATAACTGATTGATATACAAAGGTATTTTGGTGGAGAATCCGTTCCATCCTCCTCCTCGAAGAGAGAAATCACCCCGCTTTTTTAAAGATTCGTTCAACGACATTGAATGAAAGGTTTAAGTTGTGGTATGAAGAAGCACTATGGAAGAGATCGCTCCGGGTATCTTTCTGGTCCCCGGAGAAAACAAATCGTTGTTCCCGTTCTGTGCCTGCCTTTACTTGAAAGGCAGGAACCTGCGGGTCCTGATCGATGCAGGCATGGGCAACACCCGGATGGATGCCTGCCTTCATGAAGGAATCGATGCCCTTATCCTGACCCATTGCCATTTCGACCACCAATCGACCATCGGGCATGTTCGTGGCATCTCGGTCTGGTGCCACGACGTAGAAGCCCCTTACCTCGAAGACAGGGATGCTTACATCAGGGAAACCGGCATATTCAGGAGCGGCATCGACATCGACCGCTTTTTCAAGAGACATCCCTTCCCGGACTTGCGCGTAGACAAGCGCCTCGCAGACGGAGAGAGGATAGACCTGGGCGGCTTGACCCTCCAGGTTGTCCACGCCCCGGGACATACGCCGGGTCACTGCGCCTTTTACTTCCCCGAGGCGAATTTCCTCTTTTCGGCCGATGTGGCGCTCAACACCTTCGGCCCCTTTTACGGTAACGACTTCGGCGATATCGAGGACTTTATAGCTTCGATACGCAAGCTGAAGGCGCTCGGCGCCTCGACTGTCGCTACGAGCCATTCGGGACCTTTCCGCGACAGGCTGGAGGAGCGTTTTTCTCAGTACGAAGACATCATCTACAGGCGCGACGAGCTTATCCTTGAATACCTATCGGGAAATCAAACGCTCGCGGGGTTTCTCGGCAAGCACGTCGTGTACAAATATTACCCCAAACCCAGGGATGTCACGATGTGGATGGAGCTGGTCCAGGTCGAGAAACACCTCCAAAGGCTCATAGAGAAAGGCCGGGTCAGAAAAGAAGGAGACCTCTACATTAAAACCTGAAAAGTAATCCCGCAAGGGCGGTATCGGATCGATAAGCCCATTTATGAACCCCTCGCCATTGCCGGTTCACTTTTCAATACTGCTTACCCCGCCTCTGACAAACATAAGCATCGCGGCAGCAACCACTGTGAGAGCAAGGGAAAAGTAGAAGGGGGCCAATACGCCTATGCTGTCCCAGAGCACACCTGCAATCACCGAGGCGGGGAGCGCGCAGAGCCCGACGACCATCTGAAACCCCCCGAGGCCGCTGGCCCGGTACGCCTCGGGCGAGAGCTCCGCTACGAAGGCCCTCTGGACCGTGTCGATGGCCCCACGGTGGAGGCCGTAAAGAACGAAGTTGGCGACGACGATCAGATGGCTTTTTACGAACATGAAGCCCAGACAGACCAGTCCCCATAGGACGAAGGCGATCACCATCACAGCCTTTCTCCCTATCCGGTCGGAAAGCCTGCCGAACGGAAGGGATGTGGCCGCCGCTACCGCCGTAAAGACCAGATAGAGAACGGGAACAAAAGTCTCATGGAACCCGAACTCTTTTGCGCAGATCAGGAGAAAGGAATAGCTGAAGGAACCAAGGGCGAAAAGGGCGCTCAGGAGAAGGAAGAACCGGAAATTACGGTCCAGGTCTCTTAGCCTTACCCCCTTGAATATCTTCGACCCGTCCGGCTTCTTTTCCCTGCCGACAGAAATGATCAGCGCCGCACCGATGAAAGACGGAACGGCAGCGACCAGGAACAGGTTCCGATAACCCAGGGACCCTACAAACAAGATGCAGGTGAGGATACCGCAGACGGCTCCCAGGTTGTCCATCGTCCTTAAGATGCCGAAATTCTTTCCTCGATTCTCGTCCGTAGAAAGGTCGGCGATGATGGCATCCCGCGGCGCCCCACGTATCTTTCCGGCCCGGTCGAGGATACGGAAGGGGATCAGATGCTGCCAGGCCGTCGAGAACGCATAGCCCAGCCGGGAAAGCCCGCCGAAAATGTAACCCAACCAGACGAAGACCTTCCTTTTCCTGATCCGGTCTGAAATGTAGCCCGAGGCCGCCTGCGACAGGGAGACGATGGCATCCCCGAGTCCGTCGAGAAAACCGAGGACGGCCATGTTGGCTCCCAGGGAAGTGACGAAGAGGGGCCAGACCGGATAGATCATATCCGACCCCAGGTCGTTCAGGAACGACGCCCAGGAATAGGTACGGATCGTCTTTTTCGATTCTTTCCGGTCCACAAGGATCAGCCTTCCCCGCCTTGTCGGACTGTTTTACTTTTTCTGGAGATTCGCACCGATTTTTTCTTGAAGCAGTTTGGAAGCAATGTCGTTACCCGCCAAGCCCACCCGTACCCCGACGGAAGTGGTGTCTTTCGCTGCGTATTCCAGTATCATATGGACTTTATCGTCACCGATCATCGAATCGATCGTTCCGGTGCCGATCTTCTTTTTTTTCGTCACTTCTCCGGCCTTCATATCGGCGAGCGTCTTCTCGCAAGCCGCCCAGGCCTCATCAAAGGACGCCTTGTAGTTCGTCCAAAGGACGCCGTCGCTGTAAAAGAATCTACCCGATTCGATGCCGACGACCTTGTCTCCCACCATAACGGCGCAGCCCGAAAAAATCACCGCGCACAGAGCCAGCGAAAAAAACACGACGCATCGTGACGGACCCCTCATGAAAGTTCCTCCCTGAGTCAGTAAAGTAAGGAAATCAACCCGAAAAAACCCCAGCAAGATATACCGACATGAATAAAGAAGTCAACGTTACTGAAATTCCGCAAGTGCAGGTCAGTAAAAGCGGAAATATATTGCCTGCAGGACGGCCCACAGGAGTATGAGGCATGTCATGACGATGAGCCCGGCGGCCAGTACCTTGTGGAGCTGATTCTCTGCCCTTTTCTCCTCATAGCCGACAAAAAAACCCGTCAGCGCCCCCGCGACGATCCCCCCACCGTGGGCCCAGTTGTTGATCCCGGGAACGAGGAGCCCGAACAGAACCAGTCCGATGACCCACCCGAGGGCCTGCTTGTAGACGGCCTGGCCGTAAAACCCTCCCCGGCTCTTGCCGTAATAAAGGATGGCGCCGATCAGCCCGCAGAGGCTCGCCGACGCGCCGATGGTGAAGGGTATACCCGCCAGGACCGAGACATAGAACCCCAAAACGCCGCTGAGGACATAGACGATGATGAAACGGCCGGTCCCGTATTCATGCATCACAAAAGGGCCGAGCTGACGCAGGGCGGCCATATTGAAGAAAATGTGGAGAATGCTGCCATGGAGAAAAGAGGCGGAAACGAGCGTCCACCACCGGTGAAAGAGCCCGACCGGGATCGTGCCTGTGGCCCCGAGGACGAAAAGGCTGTTGTCCGACGGGGATAGGAACATGAAGGGGTTCGCCGAGAAGCCGATTTTACGCGGGTCCAGCAGGATGGACAGGATGTAAAAGGCGATGTTGGCGTAAAAAACGACGGAAACGACGTCCCGAGAGCCGATGGAATCGGCGAGGTATTTCTTCCACGACGCGCCGGGACCGGCAATCCCGCAATAGGGGCATCTTTCCTCGTCGTGGTTGATGAGCTTCCGACAGTTCGGGCAGATGATAGGCTTCTTTTCTTTGTTCGGCATGACTGTCCCCACGGTGTGAAATGCCGGCGTCTTAGCGCAAAAAATGCATCATGGCCGGGATGGCCGCCAAGGTTCCCGCTGAAGCCGTCAGGTTGACAAAGACCACGAGAAGCAGGATACGGGTGATCTTGTTCCGCCAGAAACCGCGCACCGTCTTGATGTCCTCGGCGAGGTCGAGGAAGTCCTTTACCTGGGGCTTCCTCAGAGAAGCCTCGGCGAGTCCCGCGATCCAGCCTGTCGCGATAAAAGGGTGAATCGTGGCGACGGGCGCCGAGATCGCGGCCGTGACAATCGTGAGCGGGTGGGCGAGAACGGCCAAGGCGCCGACGGCCGCGGACAGGGCCGTGATCGCTACCCAAGACTTGACCATGTTGAAACTGGCCTGACTGCCGGCATGGAAGAACCCACCGATGATGAGGCCCAAGACACCGGTGAGGAGAACCCACTGGACGACGTCGCTCCACGGGCCCTTGGGAGGAACCTCGTTCAAGGCCTCGATGTCGACCTCCTTGCCCTGATTCTTCAGGATGCCGGGGACATGCCCCGCGCCGACTACGGCCACGACCTTCATGCCCGGCGCGCGACGGATAGTATGGGAAAGGTACTCGTCCCTTTCATCTATCAGGGTTGTTTTAATCTCGGGCAGCTTCTGACCGAAGAGGTTCAGAGCGACCTCAAGGGCGTCACGTTTCTTGAGTTTCTCGATCTCCTCCTCGCCAATCTCTTCTGCCATGATCAGCGACGCCACGGCCTCTGGCAACAGCTTGAATTTACTCCACCATCCCATCTTTCGCCAGGTGCGCATGAGGGTGACGCGGATGTCCCGGTCTGCGGGTACGACCTCCGCCCCGATTTTCTCGGCGGCGACGACGGCCCTGTGCATCTCCTCGCCCGGCCTGATATCGAACTTTTCCGCCATCCGTTTTTGGAACGATGCCATAAGCAACTGGGACAGCAGGACAGAAGTCCGTTTTTCCTTGATGACTTTGACGATGTCGGTCTCGAGCCATTTGCGTGGATTCTTGAGCGCCTCCAACCTCGTCTTACACAGCTCAACGCAGACGGTATCCGGTTTCTCCTCTTCGATCACCGCCTCGACCAGTTCGGCACTTTCCTTAGAGACGTGGGCGGTTCCGACGAACACCACCTCTTTGCCGTCAAAGCTCCGGCGGTGAATATCAGCGTGTTCCAATCCTTCTCCTCATCCTTTACTCACACTTTTTTGTCCGGTGCGCGACTTCCCCTGCGGACACTGCAAGCTATCAGCATTTTATCCCGTTGTAAAGGGTGGTGGAAGGACGGAAAGGTAAGTGGTATAAGCCAAAAGCAGTCGAAAAATTCTTCCTTTAATCACCAGGTGCCTGACGCGATGGACGCAAGATTCAGAATCGGTCAAACGGTAGAGGTTATGATCGAGACGGTCGCCTTCGGCGGCGACGGAGTCGCCAGGGTGCACGACATGGTCCTCTTCGTGCCCTATACCGTCGACGGGGACTTGGCGGAAGTCAAGGTCGTCGAGGTGAGGAAAAATTTCCTCCGCGGTAAACGGAAAAAATTGCTCGTCCCTTCGCCCCATCGGACGGAGCCTGAATGTCCTTACTACTTCCGGTGCGGCGGCTGCCGGTACCAGCACATATCCTACGAGCACCAGCTCGAGATGAAAAGAAGCCAGGTGGTCGAGTCGTTCAAGAGGATCGGCCGATTCTCCTCACCCCCCGTGGAAGACATCCGTCCCTCGCCGAAGAGATACAACTACCGGGGAAAAGTGGGGCTTCACCTCAGGGCGAAGAGGGGCGCCCCCCCTGAAATCGGGTTCATCGACACGGGCGGACTTAGGATAGTCGAGCTAGAGCGCTGTGCGATCGCGGATGAAACGATCAACGACGCTCTCTGCGAACTCAGAAGGAGGGTACTATCCGGAGACCTGCCCATCGGAGGGGAAGAGACAAAAGTTCTCTGGTCAGGAGACCAGGGTGAGAATCAAGACGGGCTGATCACGCGGATCGTCAAAGGCCGCAACCTTGAAGTCCACCGGCAGGGCTTTTTTCAGGCAAACCTGACCCTCACGGACGCGCTTGTCGACGCCGTCCTCGACCTGGCCGCCCTGACGGGCGGCGAGAGAGTCCTCGACTGCTATTGCGGGGCCGGCCTTTTCTCCCTTTTTCTCGCGGAAAAGGCCGGGGACGTCATTGCTGTCGACATCGACCGGGAAGCCGTCGGCGCGGCGCGGAAAAACTTCGCCGCCTTCGGCCATGGGGGCGTCCGGCTGTTTGAGGGGTCTGTCGAAGACGTTCTCAGGGAGCATCTTGCAGGAGAGAAGGGCCGGATGGACGTCGTCGTGCTCGACCCCCCGAGGACGGGTTGCGACAAGGTTCTCCTGGACATGCTGGCGGAATGGCGGCCGTGCAGGGTTGTCTATGTCTCCTGCGACCCGACGACACAGGCACGAGACATCAGGTACCTCGCCGACCGGGGGTTTTCTTTGCAAGTCTTGAGACCCTTTGATATGTTTCCCCAGACGAAACACATAGAAGTTGTCGCCCTCCTGACATGGGGCAATAGATAGATTTCCGTCGGCGATGCCCTGCGTCCGGGCACGGAGGGCGATGGAGGCAGGGCATGAATACAGGCCATAAGAGAAAACCGACCTACGTAAAACCGAAAGACGCCTCGACCGTCATCCTGCTCCGCAGGCGGCCGAATGCCGGGACAAACGGCATCGAAGTCCTGATGGTCCTCCGACACCCGGGAAACAGGTTCGTGGCCGATGCCTACGTCTACCCCGGCGGCGCCATCGACGAGGAAGATTGCGCTCCGGCCATGGAGGTTCTCTGCCGGGGAATGACCCGGGAAAAAGCGGTCGCCCTGATGGGCGACATCCCGCCGGAGAAGGCCCTTGGGGCGTGGGTGGCCGGTATCCGCGAGACCTTCGAGGAGGTCGGCATATTGCTTGCCTACACAAAGGACGGTGGGTTGGTCACTTTAAGCGACCCAAAGGAGGCCGAAAAGTTCTCTGACTACCGAGACTCCCTGGGCAAAGAGGCCGGCGATTTCAGGTCGATGCTCGAAAGAGAAGGGCTCACACTCGCGACCGACCGACTCCATTACTTTTCCCACTGGGTCACACCGGAGCCGCTCCCGATCAGGTACGATGTCAGGTTTTTCGTGGCTGAGGCCCCGAAGGGGCAGGAAGCGTTCCACGACGGCCATGAGCTGGTCGGACACATCTGGGTAACGCCGCAGGAGGCCCTCGAGGCCTACCACCGCGGCGACTTCAAACTCGTTCTCCCGACGATCATGACCTTGAAGGAACTCTGCGCCTTTGGGACCGTCGAGGACGTGGTCCTTGCGACGAAGGGGAAAAACATCCCGCGGATACTGACGAAGATGGAACGAAAAGGGGGAAGAAACGTGGAAATCATGCCCGACGGGTCCGTCTTCGCCCCATCCCCATGCAAGTAAAAAAGACGTATGAGGAGGTTTAAATGAAAAAACTAAGCGAATTGTTCAGTCTGAAAGGGAAAACGGCCTTGATTACCGGTGGAGGAAGAGGAATAGGCAAGTTTATCGCAACCGGACTCGCCGAGGCGGGCGCCGACCTGATCGTCACTTCAAGGAAGATGAAAAACCTCGATGCGACGGCGGAGGAGATATCCGCAACTTACGGTGTCCAGGTCCTGCCTGTCGCCTGTGACGTGGCAAGAGCCGAAGACATCGAAAACATGGTGAAGACGGCGACGGAAAAATTCCCCAGGATCGACATCCTGGTCAACAACGCCGGGGCCACCTGGGGTGCGCCTACGTTGGAATTTCCTCTCGACAGGTGGGACCACCTCTTCAACGTCAACGTGCGCGGCGTCTGGATACTGACACAGAAGATAGCCAACCTCATGAAGAATCAGGGCGGCGGAAACATCATCAACATCTCGTCTATCATGGCCTTCAGGGGGTCGGAAGAATTGGCCCATCCTGCGGTCCCTTACAATTCCACTAAAGCGGCGATCAACCTGCTGACCATGAACCTGGCCGTGAAACTCGCACCTTACAACATCCGCGTGAACGCCATCGCTCCCGGCTTCTTCCGCACCGACATGATGACTTACATCGAGAAACCGGAGTTCAAAAAGGCCTATGACCTGATTCTCAGCCAGATCCCGATGCGCAGGGTCGGCGACCTCGACGACATGAGAGGCGTCGCCGTCTTTCTTGCCTCAGACGCCTCGGCTTACATGACCGGCCACGTCCTGGTCAACGACGGCGGTTACCTGGCAAAATGAATTAAGAGGGGCATTCGAGAGGTGCCGAAATGATGACGGTCGGTAGGGGAGAATGAAAGATGAGAACAGTGAAGATCGAAGGGATGTCGTGCCAACATTGTGTTAAGGCAGTGACTAAAGCCCTCGAAGCGATACCGGGCGTAACCGACGTCAAGGTTGACCTGGCTCGGGGAGAGGCGAGCTTTGAGGAAGCGCAGCCGGTCGACGAACAGACATTGAGGGAACGTATCCGCAAGGCCGGCTACAGACCTGGATAGGGAGTATCTTTTTAGCCTGCCGATTTGAGACCTTTGAATCTGCTGCCGAATCGCCGTGCCGTCGTTCCGGGCTCGGCTTATCCTGCCCTGCACTCGACACGGGGGGATCAGGCGCTCTCAAGCGTTTTCGGACTCCTAATTTCGCCGGAACGACGAGAGGAAACGTTCTTCAAAGGCCTCGATCTTTAGACACAGACCGACGATTCCTATCTGAATTTAACTTCCGGGGCGGTCTTCGCAGCCGCCGGCGCTTCGAAGAAGGCCGCCGCCTTGAAGCCGAACAATCCCGCGAAAAGGTTCGCCGGGAAGCTCCTGATCGCCACGTTATAAGCCTGGACCACTTCGTTGTAACGCCTTCTCTCCACGGCGATGCGGTTCTCCGTCCCGGCGAGCTCATCCTGGAGCCTGATGAAATTCTGATTGGCCTTGAGGTCCGGGTACCGCTCGACGACGACGAGCAACCGGCTCAAGGCGCCTGTCAACTCATTGTTGGCCTTGATCTTTTCGTCGACCGTGGCCGCCCCGCCGACCCGGGCACGGGCGTTGGTGACCTCGGTGAGAACCTCTTTCTCGTGGGCGGCATACCCCTTCACAGTCTCGACTAGGTTGGGGATGAGGTCATAGCGCCGCTGGAGCTGGTTTTCCACCTGCGACCAGGACGCCTTCAC
>DIEZ01000010.1:0-849 GCA_002418885.1 Syntrophaceae bacterium UBA5761 | reverse complement strand
AGTACAACTATCCACTTTTTCTTTCCCGGTGTCATCTCCACCTCCTCGATCCTCTTATACTTTTATCTTATCCACCAGGTCCGTCAGCTGGACCAGTTCTTTCGCGTAACCCTGAAAAACATCCTCCGCCTCCGAAGCCGCGAGCCGGCTCCGTCCTTCCTTTATATCCACGCACCTCAGCAAGGTCCCTGTCTCGACCGCAAATGCCTTCGCCACGGCCTTTACGACCTCTCCCCGCCTCAGGGGGACCTCAGTGTCTCTCAGATAGAGAAGGGCATTGAAAACGGCTATGAAAGCCGTGATCGATTCCTTGATAAGGTCTTCGACCCGACGGCCTTTACCCTCCGTTTCCAGGTACCTCGTCCTGAGAAGGAGGAGCTTCCCCTTAAGCTCTCTCTCGACCTGCAACCGGAGCGCCGATTTATCGAAAACCAGATCCTTGAAGACATCCTCGCCGAAGACGAGCACGTAACAGCGCTTCATGTTGAGAAATTCGACGGGATAGCAGTCGAGGGAAGAGTTGATGAAGGCCTTCGTCATGACGAGGGGCAGGGCGACCCTCCTCTTCCTCCATTTCGGCAGGACGCCGAAAACCCTGCCCAGGTTGTCTATGCCCTGTTCCGAAAGAACGATCAAAAAATTGATATCCGATTTTCCCGGTACATAATCGTTCCTTGCCCCGCTTCCGTAAAGAATTATGGAAATCAGGTCGGGACCGAAAACCGCCCGAAAATCGGAAGTGAATTCCTGAAAGATGTACTCCGGTTTTTCCGGTATCTTCGCCATTGACGCCTCCTTTTTTCAGAAACCTCGCCCGGCTCCTCCTCCGCCGCTAGACCCGCCGCCGAA
>DIEZ01000048.1:905-50376 GCA_002418885.1 Syntrophaceae bacterium UBA5761 | reverse complement strand
TATTTTATTATGTATCGTTGTAGGGTTAACGCATTCGATATTTGAGTTGATAAAAGAGGTAGTGAACCTTGAAATAGAGTTTGAGAGATACAAAAAGGAGGAAGCGATATCGACCTCCTGATAGTAGGGGATTTCAAAGAGAAGTTTCACAAAAGAATCGCAAATATTTTGGGTTTAACGGATTTGCCGATAGAAGCTTTGTGTTATACAGAAGAGGAGTTCAGAGAGATGATAATGAATAACAGTAGCTTCATATCAGGCGTATTGAAGGAGGGAGTGGTGATATGAAGACTCTTTTTTGGAAGGTTCTTGTGAAGTCAAACCGATGACGCGAGGGTGCCAACCTTAAATCGTTTTCAGGAAGCGAGTCAAGTTTTTCGCAAATCCGGCGACACAAATCCGGCGAGCGCCAAAGCAGGTGAATTTTTGATCGATGAGTAATTCCAGAAGCTTTGAAATCATCATTGAACCCAAAGGTGCATTGAAGGCCCTTCAATGGAAAGAAATCTGGCAGTACAGGGAGCTCCTCCGATTCCTCACGGTTCGGGACATCAAGGTTCGTTACAAACAGACGGTTTTGGGCGGCTTGTGGTCCATCCTGCAGCCTTTCATGAGCATGGTGGTTTTTACCATATTCTTCGGAATGCTCGCGAAAGTCCCCTCAGACGGCCTTCCTTACCCCATTTTCGTGTATACCGCGCTCCTGCCCTGGCAGTTTTTCAGTAACGGCATCAGTAATGCGGGAAACAGTCTTGTGGCGAGCAGCCATCTCATATCCAAGGTCTATTTCCCCCGCATCTTCATCCCTGCGGCCTCTCTCGGTGCAGGATTGCTCGACTTTCTGGTCGCGTTTATCATTCTTATAGCTATGATGTTCTACTATGGCATTTACCCCGGCCTGGGAATTTTCCTCATGCCCGTTCTTCTATTGGGAGTGGCGGTCACGGCCCTTGGCGTTGGCATGACCCTTTCGGCCCTGAATGTCGCCTACCGGGATTTCCGTTACGTAATCCCCTTCCTCGTCCAGTTATGGTTATTCGCAACACCGGTCATATACCCTGCGAGCATCGTCCCGGAGGGGTGGCGCTGGCTCATCAATCTCAATCCCATGGCGGGGTTCATATCGGCTTTCCGTTCATCGCTTCTCGGTACACCGATTCCCTGGAACGATTTATTCATCTCGGGGGCGGTCGGTTTGGGATTGTTTGCCTTGGGCATCGCCTATTTCACACGTATGGAGAGGAGATTCGCCGATATTATTTGATTGTATTCCTCTACGCCTCTTTACTATAGGGGGATCGAGGCGGCTTAACTATAAAAATGAGCGATACCGTAATCAAAGTCGAAAACCTCAGTAAACAGTATAGTATTGGTTCGGCGGTCGACCGCCATCAAACCTTTCGCGAGGCCCTGACCGATACCTTCACGTACCCTTTTCGTCGGTTGAAGCACGCCCTTAATAAGGGAAACGCCGCATCGGACGGTAATCCGGAATACATCTGGGCACTGAAAGACGTATCCTTCGAGGTAAAGCAGGGTGAAGTCTTGGGCATCATCGGCAGGAACGGAGCGGGGAAAAGCACCCTGCTCAAAGTTCTTTCACGTATCACCGAGCCGACGGAAGGTAGAGCGACGCTGCGGGGGCGGGTTGGTTCGCTCCTCGAAGTAGGCACAGGATTCCACTCCGAGCTTACAGGGGAAGAGAACATCTACCTCAGCGGTACCATTCTCGGTATGAAAAGTAGTGAAATCAGCCGTAAATTCGACGAAATCGTCGCCTTTGCCGAAGTGGAAAAATTCATCAATACGCCCGTCAAGTACTACTCCAGCGGCATGTATATGCGTTTGGCGTTTGCCGTGGCGGCTCATTTGGAAACAGAAATCCTCATGGTGGATGAGGTGCTGGCCGTGGGCGATGCCGAATTCCAGAAAAAATGCTTGGGGAAGATGGGAGATGTATCCAAGCAAGGAAGGACAGTGTTATTCGTGAGTCATAATATGAACGCGATTGCCTCCTTGTGCAATAAGGCAATCTTTCTTTGTGGAGGAAACGCAAAAGGTCCACTCAGCGTGATGGAAGGAATCAATCTTTATCTGGGTCAATCCGGCTTGAACGAAAAAGTGTTTAAAGCCAAGCCTCTGAATAGAGCAAAAGTCCAACAGAAAGGTGATATTATAGAAATTGTCGTTGAATATGAGCTTGAGAAGGAAATTAAGATGCCAGTTCTTGGTTTCATCATAAGCGATTACTTTGGCAATCCAATTTGTGGCTCAAATCTAATAGACCATCCTCAAGAGCAGCTCGTTAAGCCCAGCAACAAGGGCGCAGTTCAGGTGATTGTCGAACATCCACAATTGCTGAATGGCACCTACAGATTGTCACTCTGGTTCGGTGATGGCATAGAGAATTTCTTCGGCGATAAGGACTGTCTGATTTTTGACGTATTGAATATGGTAACGAAGAGACAGCTCCCGATAGATAAAGTTGGCCCAGTTTTCCCGAAGTGCCGATGGTATTTTCAATGAATTGTGTCAATATATAATATCATGAGTGTCCAAAACACGAAACAAAATATCGTCAAAACATAAGTGAAAACGAGAATATAAACATGTTTTTTCTTTGTATCGACTTGAATTTTTTCTCATATTATAGTCAGCCCCATCTCAAAGTGGAGGTGGCCGATGTACACAGGTCGAACCGTTTTCCCCCAAGTCATGGATTATTTACCCATGCGTGACTTCCGTAAGTGTGTTGAGCGATATAGCGGCAATTATCAGGTCAAGAGCTTTTCATGCCTTGATCAATTTCTTTGTATGGCATTTGCACAATTGACGTACAGGGAAAGCCTCCGGGATATTGAAGTCTGTTTACGTTCAATGCATGAAAAGCTTTACCACTTGGGCATACGTGGCAATATAGCCCGCAGTACCCTTGCCTATGCCAATGAGAATAGAGATTGGCGAATTTACGCTGACTTCTGTCATATTCTGATTCATCAAGCAAGAAGTCTTTATAAAAACGATGATTTCGGTATAGAACTCGACCAAACCACCTATGCCCTTGATTCTACCACCATCGACCTGTGTTTGTCCCTTTTCCCTTGGGCAACCTTCCGTAAAACCAAAGCAGCCGTCAAGATGCATACCCTTTTGGATTTAAGAGGCAACATCCCCTCGTTCATAAAAATCACCGATGGTAAAGTCCATGACGTCAACATTCTTGATATTTTGGTTCCTGAACCAGGCTCCTTTTACATCATGGATCGGGGGTATCTTGATTTTGAACGTCTCTATATCTTTACGCAATTGTTATCCTTCTTCGTCATAAGGGACAAGAGCAACACCAACGTTAATAGAATCTATTCCCATCCCGTTGATAAATCAACGGGTCTCAAATATGATCAGACGGTTATGCTCGCTAACCCCGGCTCACTTAAAAATTACCCCGACAAACTCCGGCGAGTAAAATATTTCGATGCAGAGAGAAATAAACGCTTTACATTCCTTACCAACAACTTTCTTCTCCCGGCAATTACCATCGCAATGCTCTACAAGTGCCGCTGGCAAATCGAATTGTTTTTCAAATGGATCAAACAACATCTTCGGATTAAGTCGTTTTTCGGCACTTCTGAAAATGCCGTTAAAACCCAAATATGGATTGCAATAGCCGTCTACGTTCTTGTTGCTATCATTAAAAAACGACTCAACATGGACATTAGTCTCTACACTATTTTGCAGATTCTAAGTGTCACCATTTTTGAAAAAGCTCCGCTAATTCAATTGCTTACAAATTACAATTACAAGAATTATCCAAAAATAGAAAATAGCATGTCTAACCAGCTAACTTTATTTGACTTTTAATTGGACACTCATGATATAATATTAGGTAATTAGTCCCGTTTTGGCACCAGATCACACAGGTAGTTTGCTACCTGATCGAAGATATCGTCGTTGCGGTTGTTATACCGAAACTCCAGTTCTTTGAGATACAGAGGGAAGTAGTTCTTGGAGACGCCATGGTGTTTGATCAGTCTCTCCTTGGCCCAACTCCAGAATCCCTCCAGGCCGTTGATATAAACCTTGCCGGAGGAGAAGTACTTCTGGTGGTCCACCTTCAGGTGTCGGTATCCGCAGAACATGAGGCTATTGTAACTTCCAAACTTGTCTGTGTAAACAACACTGCCTCGGCGGACCTTCTTGACGGTGAGCTTCAGCAGCGTAGCGGCCGAGACATCCGGAACGACGCTGACGTGAACCAAGCCATCACGCTCCAGGATGCCGAAGACAGGCACTTTGCCGGCCGCTCCCCGGCCCCGATTGCCTTTGCGCCGGCCTCCGAAGTAGGCCTCATCGAGATCGATCTCGCCGCCCAGCAAACTCTGAGCATCCTCGGCGTGGCTCAGGATGGCCATGCGGATCGCGCTGACGACCCC
Organism: Syntrophaceae bacterium UBA5761; assembly: GCA_002418885.1. Lineage (GTDB taxonomy): Bacteria > Desulfobacterota > Syntrophia > Syntrophales > UBA4778 > UBA2207. The sequence continues at coordinate 45,943 of DIEZ01000048.1, read as the reverse complement.
GTAGACTGCCCGATAGGACAGTCCCAACTGCAGGGACATCTTACGGACGGAAACCTCTAATTCAAAGAGCTTGATCACGGAAAGCCATTGCACCGCGCTCAAACGGCCATAATTAATCCATCGGCCCGAGTAGTCGTGAAACGTATATTTGCAGCGGGAACATCGATGTCGCTCATCTGCCAACTTGTAGAGTTTCCTTTGCTTGCAACGAGGGCAAAACCGATGTCCATTTTTCCGGCATTTCTTCGACAGATATCTTTGTGCTCTTCCCTCGTCGGAGATCAGCTTATAGTAGGCGTTTAAGTCCATGCGACACCTCTATCATAGGTGCCAGAACAGGATCAATTACCTAATATTAACACTACTGTGTTTCGACCTCTTTCGACCTAACTCAGAAGGGTACAGTAAACATCGTGCAAACCAAAGTTGACTACATCGAGACTGTTCTGCGGCAAGACCCTCGGGATGCCAAGGACCGCTGGGATGCAGAGAAGCTTACTGCTCACGGGAATGATCTGTTGATCAGCTTCGAAAGCCTCAGAATTGCTCACACCATGGAGATACTCGAAGGGAAAGTCTCTCCAGGTCGCATCCTAGAGGTTGGGGCTGGGAATTTAGACCTTGCGACAGTAGTGCGCCGTTATTTCCCATCAGCGCAGTTGATCGCAGTGGAACATCCACAACGTCAACACGTTTGGACATCAGCTTATCGGACCGTGCTGACGACTGAACGCATCGGGCTAGTGGCCACAGACTTGGTTGGTACGGGACTGCCTTTCCATTCAGCCTGCTTCGATCTCGCCTTTTTTGCGGAAGTAGTGGAGCACCTGCCACCCAATGCAGTGCCGGCAGCTTTGAAGGAAATAGCACGAGTGCTGCAGCCTGGTGGGGCACTCGTTTTAACAACTCCGAACCTGGCAGCCTGGAGGAATCGTGAAAATCTGTTGAGGGGCTGCTCTCCTGGGCAGCACAGTCCGGCAATTTGTATTGACGGGACTTACCCACATCTTCGCTTATATACTATGAATGAGCTTTCGGATCTTCTTAGCGGAGCAGGATTTCTCGTTGAACACAAAGCCTTCTTTGATAATATAGTGCTTGGAGAATCCACTCGCCGAAGGATTCTTACGACTATCCTGACGCCAATTAGAACCGTGTGGCCGGCCTTACGTGAGACTCTCCTTATTAAAGCTGTACGACGGTAGGGGGGAGCCGTCCTATCTTCAATACGGACCAGGGCAGCCAGTTCACCGCGGAAGCGTTTACATGCACTCTTTGTACACAAGAAATTAACAATCAGCATGGACGGCAAGGGCCGTTGGTAGCCCGTCCTAAGAACACAGACCACCTGTGTTGAACTATGGAGAGTCTTAACTTATGTGTAATGCATTCTGCATTTTATTTGGGGCAATGAATTTAACTAAAGAGGAAGTTGAACGAAAAGATGTATTGGAAGTTGGGGCGTACAACGTTAACGGCAGTCTACGTCCGCTTATTGAATCGTGGGGTCCATCTAAATATGTTGGTGTAGATATTGTGCAAGGAATAGGTGTTGACGAAATTTGTAGCACTGATGAGATAGTAAACAAATTTGGCAAGGAGAGTTTCGATATTATAATATCTACAGAAATGCTTGAGCATGTAAAAGATTGGAAAAAGGCAATTTCAAACTTTAAGAATGTTTGTAAAAAGAAAGGCACAATATTAATAACTACAAGGACAAAAGGGGCTGAATATCATGCGTGGCCTTATGATTTCTGGAGATATGAAATTGAAGATATGACAAAAATCTTCTCAGATTTCATTATCGAAAAACTGGAATATGATAAATTTAGTCCTGGGATATTTCTAAAAGCTAAAAAGCCAGTTGATTTTATTGAAAATGACCTTTCTTCCATTGAGTTGTATTCGATTATCACAGAAAGTCGCGTCAAGGATATAGATGAAAAAATCATTAGATCTTTTAATAAAAAAAATTCAATGCGTTTGATGTTAAGAAAACATTTCCTGTGGGTAATGTCGTTCATTTCTAAGATGGCAAAATCTTTATTGAATATTAAATGACATATTTCGAAGACGATCAAGAGTGGTCAGAACGGAGTTAAACTTGAGCCACATCACTGTTGGAAAGGTGCATAATAACCCGCCGTTGTGAATGAAACCTCTAATTATTAACATAATGCCCCACGGACCGGCCTATCATTTTTCGCCCGATGAGAAGCCGGACGTGTTCTGGGAAAAACCTGACGGAAGCCTGGTCGGTTTCTGGGCCCGAGAGTGGCCGGACCTTCTCGGCGAAGAAATTCTTAAATTGACCGATCGTTATACATGGGAAGTCTGGCAACCCGATTATCGGGCAGATAAAATCTATTCACAAAAAATAGAAACCGGCGTAACCCACTATCTGCTACCTGCGGAAGACAAGGTATATAGACCAGGCATCAGACCTCAAAAGGGCATTTTCTCAAAAGCAATAATTGAAAAAATCGATGCACTGAAAAACCATCGTATTATCTTACAGCTTCATGGTTTTCGGGTTCCTTTTTACAACGAAATCCTAAAAGTATTTGGCCCTCGGAAGAAATTCCCAATATTTCTTACAGGGCATGGTATGGCGATAGCACCAATCAGCGAAATATTCAGTTTACATAGGCCGTTAACCTATCTGTGCCTTATTGCAGAGCAATTGCGACTCAAGAGAGTGTTAAAGTACGTTGATATTATCTCTGTACAATCTGAGGCGGCTTTAAGAGAAACCAAAAAAGTATATGATGGCCGAATTGAAAAGCTGACTATGGGGTGCGATTTTAGCTTTTGGACTCCGCTTCCCTCATTGGAGACCAGGCAACTGATTAGGCGAAAACTCAACATTCCATTAAACGCCACAGTTTTATTTGCTTCAGGAAATTTTGTTCCTTTAAAACAACTAGACAAGTTGATAAGATGCTTTTCTTCAATTAACCGTGATGATTGTTTTCTGCTCATTGCTGGGCATGGTGATAATGATGATACTACATTGTTACGTTTGCTTATTGACCCTTTGATAAAAAAAAAGAGAGCTTTGTTACATCCATATATCGAAGGTGATGAGTTGAGAAATTTGTATTGGGCATCTGATGTTTATACATCGACATCAACTAATGAAGGAAGCTCTGTAGCTATAATGAAAGCCATGGCATGTGGATTACCAATTTTGTCCACATCTGTTGGAGAAACCACTGAAACCATGAAAAAATATAAAGTTGGACAGTTTATTAATACAACAAATTTTATAGAATGGGAGAAAACAATTATTAATGTCCTTGATTATGGCCTTCCTAAACCTATTGAAGTACAAGTTGCCAGAGAATTGTATGATTGGAAAAACGTATCTAGTCGATTTCTAAGCATTTATCAATATCTGTTGAAGCAGGAAGATAGCTTAATCAAATAATTATGCTCATAAATTTTCTCGCACGAATATACCGGAGAGCCCCACGAGTTCTATTATGGAAAGAGGCTCAGGAAGGGGAACGGATATACTGGCAAAAAAGATGCAACAACGCTGTGGGGGTTATGTATGAGATGGCTGAGCATTCTGATCTTGCGGCCAACCTTCTGCAGGTCAATGACAGAGAACCTTCTGCCTTTCTTGATGTCGGTGTTGGGCCATTGGGCATTGGCCTTTTGTGGCTTTATCCCGATTCCCTCATCAAAATCGGGATAGACCCTTTACCCCGGATGAAGGCGCAGACAGGAAACCCATATGTCGACTCCCTGGTTCATAGGATTCGTGATGACAGCATATTCATCCGGGCACGGGGAGAAAACCTTCCTTTCCCTGCGGAATCTTTTGATCTCGTTGTGTGCAACAATGTCCTGGATCATACCATCTTCCCCAAGAAACTCCTTGACGAACTCTGCCGGGTGACCAAAGTAAAAGGACATCTGGGCATCGGTGTGGACACTAATTCGTTGTTTGGTTTCCTGATACGGTGGATTGACAGGCGCTTGAGGCCTCATTACAATCCGTATCGTCTTCACCCACACGATATCATCATCGGTGAGATAAACAAAGATCTTCAGTCCCGTGGCTTCCGCATTCTGCGGCATAACGATGCAAGCATACTGGGCTCTGCAATGGGTCGGCGACGCATGCAGTGGTGGGTGGCCGTGAAACTTTAGAGGTTGGCTTACACGATGGTACAAATAAAACCAAACGTCTTTATCATCATTGTTCATTACCGGGATGTAAAGATTCTTATGGATTGCTTGACGTCCTTATCAAAATTAACGACTGAAACCGCAAACCACCAAATTCTCATTGTTGATAACGGGGCTTATTTAAATGGGGACATGAGGTTCAATGCCCAGTCGCCTGCGTCTATCCGAATCATTAAGCCACATGGCAACGTAGGATATGCGAAAGGGAATAACTTTGGCATAAAGGAGGCGCTGAAGAACCGTGCTGATTATATCCTTTTATTGAATGACGACACCGTTGTTGCACCGGATTTTCTGGACGCCCTTCTTGAAACGGCCGAAACTATACCTGATGTGGGAATTGTGGGACCCAAGATATATTATTTTGATGAACCGCAAAAGGTTTGGTTTGCGGGAGCGCGTTTTGATTATGAGACATGCATGCTCACGACGCCCGGTTCCGGGCTGTTGGACGACGGCTTGAGATCGGAACCCCTGGAGTCCGATTACATCACGGGGTGCGCGCTTTTGATAAAACGGCAGGTCGTGGAACGTATCGGCCTTCTTTATGAGAGGTATTTTTTATACTGGGAAGACGTCGATTGGGGTCTCCGGGCGAAAAAGGCCGGATTCAAAAACGTCGTTGTGCCACGGTCACGCATCTGGCACAAGGTGTCTGCTTCAAGCGGTGGCATGGATTCGCCTTCAAGAATTTACCACAAGACACGAAGCCATCTTTTATTTGCCCGCCTCCATGCTCCTGAGACTCTGAAGGTCCTGCATTTGCATCTTTTTCGCGACATTGCCTGGCTGCTGATAAAATCGTCTGATAGCAGGCGTTTTCTTAAGATTAGGGCTTATATCTCAGCCATCAGAGATTACCATTTTGGTAGAGCCGATAAAGGACCTGAATGGTTGTGGGTTGACTGAAAGTTATAGTAGAGAGCTGTTTTTTTACGGTCAGATTGAATCCAAGGGGAAAAGAAATTCCAAAGCATCGGTTGAAAAAGCCGAAAATCGGGAGGTAAAACGTGGTTTGTCTCATCCGAAGCTGTTTTAAAGCTCAATGCTTTTATGGTCTATTTTGGACAGATGGGATAAGACTTGCGGGATGAAATGAGCAAGAATTTGATAACGTCGTTTAAAATCACCGCCATCTTGATGGGATGTATCGTCTATATTTATTATGGCTCCTCGCTAAAATGTATGGGTAACCCAGATCGGAAGATGATAGAGATCCGTAATCAAGAGATTGAGGAGGTTGACACGGATCGTCATGGGAGACACGGATCTTTTTCAATTGGCCCTGGGTTTGATACCGCCGTGGCAGGTGGTGTCGTGTGCGTTTGACTTGGATATTCGTCGTCTGGATATTGAGATTGATTTTCCCCGAGGCAGCATTTTTAGCTGTCCCAGTTGTGGCAGAGAGGGATGCAGCGCCTACGACACGGAGCGGCACACATGGCGGCATTTGAACTTTTTTCAGCACGAGGCGTATCTGACGACCCGCGTTCCCCGGGTGCGTTGTGGGAAGTGCGGGATCAAGACCGTCGAGGTTCCCTGGGCGCGTTCGGGGAGCGGGTTTACGTTGTTGTTTGAGGCGCTGATTATGTTGATGGCCAAGGCCATGCCGGTAAAGTCCATTGCCGATATTGTCAAAGAGCACGACACGCGGCTCTGGCGGGTTTTGGATCACTATGTTGATGCAGCCCGTCAGGAAGCCGAATTTTCTGCGGTGACGGACGTGGGCGTCGATGAGACCTCCAGCAAGCGTGGTCACAATTACGTAAGCCTGTTTGTGGACCTGGAGGCGCCACGGGTTCTGTTTGTCACCGAGGGAAAGGACGCCTCGACCCTGGAGCGGTTCAAGACCGATTTGGAGGTTCATCAAGGGGACCCTTCTCATATTCAGGAGATTTGCTGTGATATGTCTCCGGCCTTCATCAAAGGCGTGGAGAAACATTTTCCGGAAGCCCACCTGACTTTCGACAAGTTCCATGTCCTGAAGATCCTCAATGAGGCCGTGGACGAGGTGCGGCGCCAGGAGCAGCAGATTCGTCCGGAGTTGAAGGGGACCCGGTATCTCTGGTTGAAGAACCCTGAGAATCTCAAGGTCAATCAGACAGAAACCCTGGAGTCCCTCACGCTCAAGAAGCTGAATCTGAAAACGAGCCGGGCCTACCACATCCGAATGAACTTCCAGGAGTTCTGGAACCAGCCGGTCCACGCGGCAGAGGCCTTCCTGAAGAAGTGGTACTTCTGGGCCACCCATAGCCGTCTCGAACCCATCAAAGAAGCCGCATACACCATGAAGCGTCACTGGGACGGCATCCTTCGCTGGTTCACGTCAAAGATCAACAATGGCATCCTTGAGGGAATCAACAGCCTCATCCAGGCCGCTAAAGCCAGAGCCAGGGGATACCGCACAACCAAAAACCTCATCACTATGATCTACCTCATCGGAGGTAAGCTTCAATTCCATTTACCCACATGAAACAGCGAGGAACCTTTATTATGGCATATACAAGATGCTCTTTGTTCATTTTGACATCGTGGGCGGGGATTTCATGCGTGGTTGTTATGCAGCAGAGAATTTCATGAATGGACGGCCACTTTACAGTATGCCCCCAGGCTGGTCGCCTTACTTCTACCCGCCTATTGCAACTTTAGTGTTCATCCCTTTTACCTGCTTTACACCAAAGACCGCTACTTTGGCATGGCTGCTGATAACGCACCTATTTGTTCTGTCATCCATTGCACTGGTTTGCTTATGTCACAGCAAGGAAGATAAAATGGATTCCTCAGTTGCAGCCGCCATCTCTTTCGGACTGTCTTTTCCCCTCTTCGGGAATATCTTGGCAGGGAATATCAATGTCTTAATCTTTTTTTTCATAACGCTCATCTATTATTCTCTGTTTTTCCGTAAAGATCACATCATTCCTTATTTACTCTCTATTTGTACTTTTCTAAAAGTCTACCCAGCTTTTTTCATGCTCGCCTATTTCAAAAGCAAAAACTGGAAAGCCATTTCCCGTTTCATACTGGCATGTTTTGTGGTCGCATTGATCTCTCTGGGAATATTCGGAATGAAGGCGCACCTGCATTTTATCAGCGCATTACCGGATCTTAATCACTATGTAGGTGTATTGCATTGTGCATCCTTCTCTTACTTCATGAAGTTGTTTTTCCCTCAGTACAGCAATGCCCTGTATGCAATGGCCGATGGATTGTTTTTGTTAATCCTTCTTGTTTTATGGCAGTATTGTTGTAGACAAAATGGAAGTTTCAAGCCTGTCGATGACCAACATGCGCCCATGATGATTCATTATTTCATCATGACGGCGATAATAATCATGATCGTGCCGTCTTCATGGCTACTTTACCATACCTTATACATAGTTCCCTTTTACTTCATCATTTACTCCTGGATGCATGATCGAATTCATTATAAATATTTCAGCATATTCGTTATTCTCTTTATTCTTATCAATCTATGGGAACCCATCACCTATCACCTGCCGGTTACTTTGGACGGTCTGACCATAAAAGAACTGAGCGCAAACAAAAACGAACATCCCATAATGTATCCCCTCTTTTATGGTATTCCCTTTATTCTCAATTTGGTTTTTTTCTTCTGGCTTTTGTTAAATTTTCGCAAGATCGCTGAAGGGCTGAATACGGCCCGCTAACACTCTATTGTGTGAGGGTTTCCGGTGGGAACAATATGGTCGGTTAATGGGAACGGTTAAATGAAATATCCATCGATATCGGAAATAAGAGATAGCCACGCCTGGAAAAGGGAGTACGAACGGTACCTGCCGATCAGTCGATTTCTCTTTCGTCCCATAGGATTTTGGGCCACTTGGATGGCTATCCGAATGAACCTCACCTCGGAAGCGGTATCCTGGTTGTCCGGTGTTGTCGGACTGGCGGGTTGTGTTCTCCTCGTCATAGGTCAACCTCGTTATCTCCCAGTGGGCATCGGCCTACTTTTCCTGTTCAATCTGCTGGACTGTGTCGACGGGAGTATAGCCCGAACGATGAAGACGGAAAATCCTCACGGGAGGTTTCTTGATTCGGTATGCGGCTACGTAGTCGACCTTATCTTCTGGGGCATCATCGGCGTGATGGCCTTCCATCATCACTCTTTGCTTCATTGGCCGGATGGCTTCGGACATGGCGACATCTTCTGGCTGTTTTTGGGATTGATTACAAGCTACCTCTTCGTTTATCTCGGTTACATAGAAAGAACGTTCGACGAGTTGCTACGGCCTTACTGGGAGCGAATCGAGACCCCTCATAGTACCATGATCGTGGATTCGGGCGCGGCTGGAAACGCCGCCGACCCCCGCAATTCTACCAGGCTATGGCTAAGGGTTATCAATAACAACCTGCGCGTACGAGAAACGCATTACGTTCTCCTTCTATGCGCCTTTTGTCTTCATGTTATCGACCTTCTTCTTTTTTTCTACTTTTGGTACTATCTTGCCGTAGATATTGCGTTAGTTGTCACGTACAGTAGACGAGGCCGAAGGATCAAAGAGCGCTTATCTATCAACGGACGAAAAACATGAGTAAGCAGCTATTGAAGGGTCATGAATGGAAATGATTCCCTGGTCGGCCTACAGGGTGTTCCATGTTTTGGGCGGATTTGTAAAAGGAACCACATGGTAGGTTATGGAACCTAAAATTAAAGTCACCATGTTGATTGCGAGTTTGGGCCTCTCAGGGACACCCCGTATCATGATGGATATCATCGAGAATATCAATCGTGATCGCTTTGAGGTTAGTGTTGCCTGTAAACCTGAGTATCCCGATTTCGAGGATGACCTGCTTATACCATTGAAAGAATTGGGTATACGAACACTTCCGCTCCGAGGAGAGCCCCTGTTCAGCGTCAAGGGTATATCAGACCTCTATAATCACGTGAAAAAAGATTCCATCGATATCATCCATTGCTGGGATGCTCTGGGAATAGCGACACGAATCATGAGATGGTCTGCCAACGTCCGGGTCGTTGAAAGTTTTGGAAACCCCGTGACGTCAAAAGGGTCTTTTCTGTACTACTGGGTGAATAAAATGACATCCGCCTTTTTGGATGGTGCTATTTTTGCGTCCGAGGGTGTTGAGAAGAGCTATCTCCAGTCCGATGTTTGGGTATTAAAGCGCCGCATAAAAACCAGAGTTATCCATAACAGCATCGATTCCGCCGGACTGAGCAAAAAATACTATCCGAAAGATCGAATAAGAAGAAAGTGGCAAATCAGCGGGGGCGATTTCCTGTTGACAAACGCGGGTGTATTCAATGAGCAAAAAGCGCAGTCAGAGCTTCTGCGCGCTCTGAAAATTCTTTCGAATCATTGCCCTAACACAAAATTAATACTCATCGGGTGGGGTCCAAAAGAAGAGGAACTTAAGTCTTCTGTTATTGATATTAACCTCCAGAATAACGTTCTCTTCACGGGAAAACTTTCGCACGAGGAGGTTTATGAGGTCTTGTCCATTACCGATGTGTTTGTGCTATCCTCTTTATGGGAAGGATTCGGTCTTGTCATCGGCGAGGCCATGGCTATGGGAAAACCGGTAGTCGCCACCAGAACAGACGGGAGCGAACTTTTAGTCGTAGACAGGGCAACCGGTTTCCTTGTTCCACCCCGGGACCCGGTTGCCATGAGCAACGCTATTCAAGTGCTTATTAATAATAGGGACTTATGCCATCGGATGGGTGAAAGTGGTCAAAAGCGAATCGCAACACTTTGTCATCCCGATCGTTTCATCCGAGAGCATGAAGAGTTTTACATGGATATCCTGGGAAGAGATCACTGATCGTGAAGTTTCCGAAAATCGCCATATTCATTCCGACGTATAATGACAGAGACGATTTGATGGCATGTATCGAAGCCCTTCGCCGTCTCATGTACCCGAAGGAGCAGATGGCGATTGTAATCTGGGACAACAATTCAACAGATAAGACGGTTTGCGACGTCAGGGAGCGCTTTTCCCGTATGGAGGATGAGGGTTGGGCCGGCCTTTTGTTGATTGAAGGGAAGAACAATACAGGAAGCTACATCCCTTATAACCTCTCGCTCCCGCTGCTTCCTGGGGAAACCCAGTTTATCCTCGGCCTGGACGCCGACGTGCAACCGGCCCCTGATGCCCTTCTGCACATGACGGCGGCTGCGCAGGAGGAACGGGTAGCAGTGGTTGGAGCCCGTTCCGTCTTTTTCGACCAGCCGCACATCACGTCGCACGGCGCCGGTTTCGTCAATCGTTGGACGGGACGGTACAGCGAAAAAGACGCCGATGAACGCATGGAATGCGATTTCGTGATCGGTTGCTGCTGGCTGTTGAGAAAAGAGGTCTTTGAACAACTGGGCGGCTTCGACGCCGATTACTACATCAACCATTGGGAAGTAGACTATTGCCTGCGGGCTATAGACAGAGGTTCTGCGATTGTTTACGAACCGAAGGCGGTAGTAAAACACAAGATTCTCCCCGGCGGCACGATCAATAAAGAGAGATTGTACTATCTTTATAGGAATAAGATCTTGCTTTTTAAAAAACTTTTCCCGCCGCCCCAGAGGTGGACGGCGTTATGTTTTTATCTCCTCTTCGGATTTCCCATAGGCATCGTTCAGTCCGTAAAAAGAAACGGGAGAGCGGATTCCGGGGAGCTCAGATTTATATACAATGCTTTCGCGGACGGGTTGCTGAACAGAACAGGAAAAGCGGTGTAAATGAAGATAAAGCTGCTCTTTGTCATAGACAACCTGGAATTCGGCGGCGGCGAGCGGGTCTTCTCACAGATTATAAACGGATTGACGGGCAAGGCTTACGACATCTTTCTGGCATCGAATCCGGGCACTGAGATGTACCGGTCCATCGACCGCAGTGCGGTCCGGTGCATGCCGTTGGACTTTTCGACACGGACGAATGTTCCGTCCCTGAAGGCTTTGGTACGCACGATACGTAAACACAGAATCGATATCGTACACGGGCAAGGTGGACGGGCGGAATTCTACGCCCGCCTGGCCTCCAAGGTCGCCGGTTCCGCCAAATATGTTTCGACGATCGCCATGCCCGTCGAGGGATATGACGTTTCGGCCCTCCGACGGGGAATATATTGCTTCTTTGACCGCATTACGGAAAAATACGTCGACCGGTTCATCGTCGTCTCCGATGTCTTGAAGCGCCGGATGATTGAAGGGCACGGGGTTCCGGCAGAGAAGGTGGTGCGTATCTACAACGGCATCGAAACCAACCGTTACGACCCGGCGAGCGGCGCCGACGGCAGCTCCCGGTTCAGGGCGGGCATGGGGTTCCGTCCCGAAGACAGGCTTGTTGGTGCCATCGGACGCATGGTCTGGCAGAAGGGATTCGAGTATTTGATCCGGGGGATACCGGATGTTTTGAAGGCCTGTCCGCAAGCCCGATTCCTGTTTGTGGGAGACGGACCGCTGAGAGAATCCCTGCAGGCCTTGAGCAGCCGCCTTGGTTCGGGTGGTTCTGTATTTTTCACGGGATTTCAAAGAGACATCCGGGACATTCTGTCTGCTTTGGACCTGTGCGTCATCCCGTCTTTAAGGGAAGGTTTCCCGATGGTGACTCTCGAAGCCATGGCTATGGCGAGGCCGATTGTCGCCACCCGCATCGACGGCGTTACGGAACAGATGACCGACGGTCGCGAGGGTTTTCTTGTTCCGCCGGAAGACCCGACGGCCCTGGCATGGGCCGTATCCACCGTTCTTCTGGACCGGTCACTGGCTCAGGAGATGGGAAGACAGGCCCGCCTGACTGTGGAGCGTAAGTTCCCTGTGGAAAAAATGATCGAGGAAACGGAAGGAGTATACCAATCGCTCGTTAGATGATGCCGGGGCACGAAAAAAAAAGGATTCTCATAGTTCTCATTGCCGGCATCGGTGATTTGATCCTCGCATCGCCGGCCCTGCGGGCGATCAGGAATGGATTCCCGGAAGCGGAAATACACCTCCTGACAAGTACCGATGCCGCACCGATAGCTGAACACTATGATTTTCTATCCAGAATCTGGGAGTTTCCTATAAGGGAGCTGCGCAGAAGTAAACTGCATCTGTTTGACATACTCAGGATATTAAAGGTATTGCGAAAAATTTCTTTTCAGGAAGCGGTCAATCTTTATCATATCGGTTCGGCAGCAGGTGCTTTGAAAATGGGGGCGCTGTTTCTTACTCTGAAGGCTACAGAAAAAATTGGCCACGACGCCCACGGATTCGGTTTGTTTCTGACCCGGACTGTCCCTGCCGATTTTTTCCAGAAAAGACATTTTGCAGACAGCATGGCGGAGTTGGCCATATTTGCCGGCGGCATTCCCGACGAAAAGGGTGTCGAAGTTTTCTGGGATTCGGGCTGCGAAAACAAATGGGCCGATCTCATCAAAAGCAAGACAATTAACCGCCTGCTTATTGGGATTAATCCGGGCGGGGACCGAAAAAACAAACGATGGGATCCCCGGCGCTACGCCGCCGTGGCCGACAGGTTAGCGGACTGTTTCGACGCAACCATCCTCCTCTTCGGCGGACCCGGCGAAGAAGGCATAGCAAGGGAGGTGCACGGGAACATGAAGTGTGAAGCTAAGGACCTATCAGGAAAATTGTCGTTGGATGATTTAGCCTATCTCGTCAGCCGCCTCGACCTTCTGGTGACGAACGACAGCGCGCCCATGCACATTGGCGCTGCAACCAGGACGCCCCTCGTCGCCCTGTTCGGCCCGGGGGATCCTGCATTGATGGGACCTTATACACGATCGGACCTATTTAGAATTATTTACAAAGACGTCCCGTGCCGACCTTGTGTCGCGAGTCGCTGCGAGCATATTCATTGTCTCGATCTTATTGAGCCGGAAGAGGTGGTGGATAAATGCATCGAAATTCTTAAAATTCACAAATCATCAGTTTTTAAAGAGTAACGACTCGGAACTTATGTGCGGCATCTGCGGCAAGATAAGCATGAATGGGACGGAGGTCGACCCCGAAGGGATCCGTCGGATGACGGCCGTCCTTTCGCACCGGGGACCCGACGGCGACGGTGTATACATACGAAACGGGGCCCGCGTGTCAGTTGGCATCGGTCACCGGCGGTTGAGCATCATCGACCTCTCCGAAGCAGGCCGCCAGCCCATGCCCAACGAGGATGGGTCGTTATGGGTCTCATCCAACGGCGAGATTTACAATTTTCAGGCCTTGAGAGTCGCCCTGGAAGAAAAGGGCCATCAGTTTCGTTCCCGGACGGACACGGAGGTCATTCTGCATCTTTACGAAGACGAGGGCGCGGCGGGAATATCGAAATTGAGGGGCATGTTCGCTTTCGCCCTCTGGGATGAAAGGACCGATACGCTCTTCCTTGCCCGTGACCGTGTCGGGATCAAGCCCCTCGTCTACTACTGGGACGGCCGGACCTTTCTTTTCGCCTCGGAAATCAAAGCCCTGCTGCAGGATCCGGCGGTTCCGAAGGAGGTCGACTGGGAAGCCGTCGAGCTTTATCTCTCTTTCAATTACATCCCGGCGCCCTTTACTGTATACAAGAATATCCGAAAGCTCAGGCCCGCCCATTGGCTTCGCCTGAGAGGCGGAACGGTGGAGGAAGAGTCCTGGTGGGACATCGACGGGAGAGCGGCGCCTCCCGATCCCGCCCCGATGGATTACGCTGGTCGAAAGGAACGTCTCTTCGACACGCTCGACGAGGCGGTGCGGTCCCACATGCTCGCCGATGTCCCGGTCGGCGCTTTTCTGAGCGGCGGCATCGATTCGAGCATCATAGTGGGCTTGATGAGCCGTCACTCCGACCGTCCCGTCAAGACCTATTCGATCGGTTACAAGGACATGCCCCTCTTTGACGAGACGCATTACGCCCGTGAGGTCGCTGCCTTCCACAATACGGACCATCACGAAATCGTACTTTCCGTCCGGGACGTTGTTTCTGCCGTCCCTGACGTCCTGAATTCCTTCGATGAGCCCTTCGCCGATTCGTCGGCTATTCCGAGTTTCGTTGTGTCCCGGGAAACGGCGCGCAACGTCAAGGTGGCCCTTTCCGGCGACGGGGGCGATGAGCTTTTCGCCGGGTACCGCATGTATGCCGGAGAATACTGGTTTTCCTTTTACCGCCGCATCCCGGCGACTCTGCGGCGCAGTATCATCGAACCGCTTCTCCTCCGCCTCCCCGATTCCAGAGACAACCTCGTCGCCGACTACTCGAGGCGGATGAAGAAATTCCTGCGTGGCGCCGGGGATACCTTCGAGGGTCGTTTCCTGTCCTGGAACGAGATTTTCGCGAGGGAGCAGCGGGAAGGCCTTTTGCGGCGCCGGACGGACGGTAATCCTGATCCCGGCCGGGAAATCCTCGGCAGGCGGCTCCGTGAATTTCAAGGCTCCCGGCTTAACCGGATGCTCTACGCGGACTTCAAGGAGACCCTCCCGGGGGACATGCTGCAAAAAGTAGACGCCATGAGCATGCTGAACTCCCTTGAGGTCAGGGTCCCCCTGCTGGACCATCATGTCTGCGAGCTGGCCTTTTCCTTCCACGACGACGTCAAGATGAAAAGAGGCCGCGGCAAGTTCATCCTTATCGACACGTTCAAGCACCTGTTGCCCCCTTCACTCCACCGGCGGCCGAAGTGGGGCTTTGAAGTTCCGGTCGGTAAGTGGATGAAGACCGAATTGAAGTATCTGCTGGACGAATATCTTTCCCGTGACCGGATAGAGCGTCAGGGGGTATTTCATTACGGCATGATCCATCGGATGGTGGAGGATCTCCTGACGCGCCGGTCGGATACCTCCTGGCAGCTATGGAACCTGGTCGTGTTCCAGAACTGGTATGACCGGCATATCGACAGGAACGGGTGACCCGCCGATGGAGCGCATCAAAGTCATCCACGTCGTCACGCGGTTCGACAAAGGGGGTTCGGCCGAAAACACCTTTTTGACTGTTATAGGATTGGACAAGCAGAAATACGACGTTCTTCTCGTCAAGGGGATGTCGGTAGAGTCAGCGATGGGGGAAGAAGAGAGGAAGGCCGTCGGTCATAGTCTTTCCCGGGCGGAACGGGCCGGCGTAAGAATCTCAACCGTCCCGGACCTCGTCAGGGATATCCGTCCCGTGAAGGATTGGCGCGCTTTTTGGGCGCTTCTGAACATTTTTCGAAGAGAACGGCCGCATATCGTTCACACCCATACCTCCAAGGCCGGCTTCCTCGGACGCTGGGCCGCCCGGCTGTCAAAGGTCCCCCTGATCGTACATACCCCCCACGGCCATGTCTTCTGGGGATACTTCAACCGGCCGACTTCCCTGTTCTATGCGCTCCTTGAGCGATGGACGGCCCGCATCACGGATAGGATCGTTGTCCTGACGGAGCAGGAAAAAAAGGATCACCTTTCTTTTTGCATAGCCCCCGAAGATAAATTTGAGGTCGTCCACAGCGGTGTCGGCCTCGACAATTTTCGCAGCGTCTGCCGGGACCCTATTCAAACCAAGGAGGACTTGGGTATTCCCTCCCGCGCCGCCGTCATCGGTACTGTCGGGAGATTGACCCCCATAAAAGGGCACCGCTTCCTGATAGATGCGGCCCGGGGTGTTCTCGCCGAGCACCCCGATACCGTCTTCATTCTTATCGGCGACGGCGAATCCGCAGAGGCTTTGCGCTCGCTCGCAACACGGCTCGGCGTATCCGGGAATATCCGGTTTCTCGGCTGGCGTCCGGACGTAGCCGAAATCATCTCTGTCGTCGACATTTTTGTCTTTCCCTCCCTCAACGAGGGCATGGGGAGGGCCGTGGTCGAAGCCATGGCTCTCGGCAAACCTGTCGTCGCGAGCCGGGTCGGCGGCATCATCGACATCGTCCGGGACGGCGAAAACGGACTCCTGGTTCCCCCGGCGGACTCGGACGAGCTGGCCGCGGCGATAAAATCGCTGCTCTCCGACCCTGCTGAGCGAGAACGGTTGGGCCTGGAAGGAAAAAGACAGGCGCTGCTCTACGACGCCGAAAGAATGGTCCAGAGAATCGAAGTCCTATACAGTATCGGTAGAAGGCGGTGAAGAGGGTTTTTCGATTTGGGCGGTCATGACGACGATCGCGGTCAGAAACCAAAAAGGCTCCATGATCCGTACGATGATGAAGGTGTTGGCACCGATGGCGTGGGTCAGAAGGGCGAAGAACCCGGCAAGATAGCCGAGCGCGACGCCTCTGAAAAGGGGGTCCTCCGTTTGTCTGTAAGCGGAATGAGAGACCTTAAGGATCGAGCGTAGCAAGAGTATGAACGCGAAAAACCCCAGCAACCCCGTCTCCACAAGGACTCGGGGAAACTGGGCGTCTAAAAAACGATAACCGGTGACACCGTAGCCGAGGATGGGATGTTTAACCCAGTCCTTCGAGAGCACCTCTTTCCAAGAAAAAATCCGAGCCGAAGTGGAGGTATCGATCCTCAGTTGACCTACCTCTAATTGCCCTTCTTCCGGCGGTTGGGTGAAGGTATAGAGGGCCCTGTCGACGACCGACTTGGGCAGGATGAACGGCGCCGTTAAAACGACGAAAAGCACTGATACGATGAGTACCATTTTCTTCTTGCTCAGGACGAGGAAGGTTAACATCAGAGGCAGCAGTGAGAGCCAGGAACTGCGGGACAAGGTAGCCATGAGTACGATGAGGATCGTCGGCAAGAGGAGGAGGAGAAAAAATCTGTACCTGGGCATTCCGTTTGTCAGCAGCAGGCCGAGAACGAGCGCGAGGATTAAGTCAAGGTAGCCGCCGAGGGTGTTCGGTTCGCCTCCCTCACCCTCAAACGGTGCGGAAACCCGTGCCCCTGAGGGGATTTGCGTCATGGCGATGATACAGACGACGAAACAGACAACCAGGATAGTCAGGATAAAACGCTCGACCTGTTTTTTCTCCCGCAGGTGGTTGACGGCCATGAAGTAGATGACAAAGTACTCGAAGTATTTCAGGACGAAAAAAAAGCCGAGCGCCGGTTTGACCCTGCCCACCATCGCTCCGACCATCGTCGAAACGACGCAGGCGATAAAATAGTAGGCAATCGGCCGGTTCAGGGGGGTTTTGAGAAAAAGGCCGAGTTCCTTGTCGATAGCTGCACGCGTGAACCACCCCAGTCCGACCGCAAGAAGCAGGAAATCGTCGAGCCTCAATGTCAGGGGACGCCCGCGGACCGCTTCAAACTCCGGCTGTGCACCCCCGGCGACAAACTGGGGGCCCAGAAGCATGGCAACTATGAGAATGTAAAGCCCCACCTCCGTTTTCAAAAAGCACAGAACGACTAAAATGACGCTGAGCAGGCCTAAAAAGGCGGTATTGACGTTTACATGGGAGATGAACCAACCCGCGAGGAGGGTGGTTAAACTTACGAACGCAAGAAGGAATAGAGCATTCTTATTGACATGGTTCATGTTTTTGTGTGGACAATACTAACGTCTTTGCCCCTTATCTTTCTTTTCTACTGAATTATCGACCGTTATCCTGCGAATGAAGCATCCGGGAAAGGACTCGCTGATATTGTTTTTTCTGTAATAACGGCGCGCGGCACCTTCATCGGCAAAACGGCCGATCAAGATTCGGTACCATAGGCCCGAATTTTCTATGTTGATTTTATGGTAGAAGGCATCGAGGCCTCTCGCTGAGAGGGACTTAACGAGGTCGGTAGCCTCCTCCGGGCGGTTGACGGCCCGAACCTGGATGGAATAAAACGCCTCAGCCTTTATAGGACTTTTGTCCCCTTCCTTCTCCGTAGGAACGGTCACGGTTCCGCCGCCGTCTTTGGCGGCATTGCCGGCAATGTTCGCCGGTTCAGATGAAGGTGTCTCGGGTCTGGAGGCTTGCGCGGGCTTATCCCCGTCCGTCCGGGAAAGGGGCTTCTTGACGCTGACCGAGCCGACTGGCGCCTTGTCTTCGTGGAGATTGAAGTTTTCAAAGAAAGACGAAACCGGACCCAGGAAGTCGAGCTTTAACGACCCGGCATTGTAAGCGACCCCCGCAGCGAGTAAAGCTACGGCAACGGCCAAAATAAAATACTTTCCGAAAATTCTCTTGGATGATTTTTTCCGGTCGTCTGGGGCACTCTCCGCTGCACTCTTTTCTTGCCCTTCCGTGGTCGTGCCTTCAGGTGGCGCAAGAGGTTTCTTTCTCAAGATATTCTTGATGTGATTGACACGTTCTTCTACCCTTGCCGAAAGCCTGTCGATCAATCCTTTCTTTTTGGCTTCCACGCCGTAATAGCGGTAGTGTTTGTAGTCGTAGTCTGAGAAATCGGAGCTTATATCGGCCCTGATGCCGTTTAAAACGATGCCGATGACATTTGCCTGGACGTGGTCAAGCTGGGCTTTGGCGCGGCGTAACGTTGCCCGCGATGTCTTCCCGACGCGGTATACGATGACGATGGCGTCGGCCCTGGACCCCAGTATGGCGGCATCCGCTGCGGAGAGGACCGGCGGGGCGTCCATCAAGAGGAAGTCGTAATTGGACTTTGCCCATTCGATAAAGTCACCTATGGATTTGGAATTCATAAACTCGGCCGGGTTGGGCGGTACCGTGCCGCAGGGGATGATGCTGAGGTTGTCTATGCCGGGGGTTTCGAGTAATTCGTCGATGCTGAATCTGCCCATCATCATGTCTGCTATAGTCTTGACCGATCTCTCCCATCCGAGGTTTCCCAGCATGACGTCGGTCAGGCCCGGAGTCTTTTCTATTCCGAACATATGGGCGATGATGGGGTTTCTCAGGTCCATCTCGGCAAGGAGGACCCGTTGGCCGGACTGGCCGATTGCGATCGCCAGGTTGGCTGTCGTCGTTGTCTTGCCTTCTCGCGGCGTTGCGCTCGTGAAGACGATCGCCTTGGTGTCACGGTCGCGACAGGCGAAATTCAGGTTTGTCCTCAAAGCCCTGTAGCTTTCCGCGACGGTCGATTTGGGCACAAAATGTGTTATTAGGCGTGACGCCCGCTCGGCCGTTTTGTCATCGACCTCGCCCGCAGCCTTTTGAGAAAGCAATGATTTGATTTCCTTGAGGTTTATTTGTGGAATGATGCCCAGGACCGGGACGCCGAGGAATTTCTCCACCTCCTCGATCGTACCGATCGATGTGTCGAAGGTCTCGAGCATGAACGCGAAGACCAGGCCGATGACGAGTCCCAGGAGAGTACCTATTCCCGCGGTCGCCGCGGTCTTTGGCGGGTTCACGGGGCTCGTCGGTTCGAAGGCAGGCCTGATGATCTGGACGTCTTCGATCTTCTCTGCCTCCTTGATGAGCGCTTCCTGGTAACTCTTCTCGAGCAACGAATAGACGTCCGTATCGACCTTTACGTTTCTTTCCAGCCGTGTCAGTTCGAGGCCCTTTTCGGGAAGGCTCTTGACCTGGCGCTCCGTCTCGTCGATCTTGCTCTTCAGAAACTGGATGTTTTCCCTGAGTGATTTGCTGTAGGCCGCCAGTTGGGACTTCATGTTCTGGACGACTTCGTGGATACGTTGCTTTATTTCAACGACCTGGGGGTGATTTTCGGTATAGGTGATGAGAAGAGAATCTCTGTCCATCAGGAGTTGAATCAGCCGGTCGTTCATAGACTTATAGACCGGCGGGGCCTCGTCGAGGTAGAAGCTGGTCTTGGATGTAAAGGGCCGGGTTTCAGCCCTGTTCAGCTGCCGCAACACGTTCTGGACTTTTTCGTAATCTACAACCGTCTTTTCGTATGCTGTCTTGTATGAGCCGAGTTGTGCCATCAGAGACCCGGCGGTGGAGTCCACGGAGATCAGTTTCTGCTTTTCCCTGTAGTCACGAACGGCGTCCTCGGAATTCTTAAGCCTTTCCTTGGCTATTTTGAGTTGTTCTTCGACGAATTTTTTTGATTCCGTAGTCCGCTTGTTGAGTTCTGCCGTCCTTTGTTCCTTGTAGACGGAAACCAAGGTGTTTGCGAGGCGCTGAGCAAACCGAGGGTCATCGGCAGTGACATGGACGTTTATGATCGAGCTCTGGGCTTCCTGCTCCGTTTCGACCATGCCTTTTAACCTGTTTATGATGCCGAGGTACTCGGTGTTGTTTCTGATTTCTTCGGCCGTGAGGTCCTGCGGGATCAACCCGAGTTCCTGCGCTGTGGCCTGTATTATGGGGTAGCTTTTGATGATAGCCATCTGGGTTTGCATGTTGTCGCCCGGAGAGTAGGCGAACAGGAGGAGGTTGGAGGCAGGGCTGAACCTCTCGAATTTTACGGCGGCGCTCGCCTTGTACAGTGGTGTAGGCGACCCGATGACGGCGAAGACGAAGCTGAAGAATCCCATGGCGATTGTCGTGAAGAGGACGATCAACTTTCTTCTTTTGACGATTCGCCAGTATTCTCTCAGGTCAAGGTCGTATTGCGCCATTATGTGATGTTCATCCGGTATAGATGTGGAGGTTTAGAAGTTGTTCAGCCTCATCCAGTTTATGTTCATGTAAGCATCTCTATACCGTGAGGGGTAGAAGAGGTAATCGAGAAGGAGGGTTGTGTTGATGATGAATTCGTTGATGTCGCCGATCGCCGTCCTCGGCACGTAGACCACGTCGCCGTCTATCAGCATGACATTCTGACGCAGGTCGCCTCTCTTCACGATGTCCCAGTAGTTGACGGAAAGGATGAGCGGTTTGCGGTTTCTTTCCTTGTAACCCCTGATGATCCGGATGTCTTCTTTAATCGCCGTTCGCGTGAGGCCGTTCGAGATGGATATCGCCGACAGGAGGTCGGCGGCGTCCTTCAGCCTGTACACGCCCTCCATGTTGACCTCTCCGAAAACGTAGATACGTTCGCCGAAGATGGGCAGCTCGGGGACCGTCACGAGGTCTCCGTCGTCCAGGACGACGTTTTGCGACATGTCGCCTTTGAACATGGCGTCGTAGAGATTGAGCGTATACTTCTTGCCTTTCCTGACCAATTCGACATTCTTCATGTCCGCGTCGCCGGTGGAAACAGTTCCGTATCCCGTCGCAGTTGTTGACTTTGACGGCGGAACACGGCCGACGATCGGTCCACCGGCAAGGATGATCAAGTCGAGGACCGTCATCTTTCCTTTCAGGTTGTATTTGCCTGGGCCGGAAATCCCCTGCTGCAGTACGTTGATCTGCCCTGAAAGAAGGGCTGATTTGGACTTGAATTCCTTTACCGTGACTTCAAGACGGGGTACGCGGATGTACTTTTCCAGGGCCCTGGTCAGAACGTTGCGTACCTCCGAGGTTGTCATGCCGCTCACGGTTAGGTCGTCGATGAACGAGTAAGATATCTTTCCGTCGGGCCGCACCGTCGTTTCATAAGGCTTCGGATTAGGTCCCTCCCAAAAGTTGATCATAAGGACATCGCCGGGTCCGACAAGGTACTCGGGGTAGCCGCGCCGCTCTGTGAATACGGAGTTTTCTGTCGCTTTGGCCATCCTCTTGATTTCTTCCAGTGTATAGGCCTTTGCTTTCTCTTTCTGGACGGCGTGTACCTCTTCGGTCTCGAGGTATTGATTGACCGGCAAGGGTGTGGCCTTAAAACCTCCGTAGCAGGCGGTAAGACAGAATATGCCCACGATTACGACGAGAAGGATGTTTTTTGTGCCTCGCATGGTAACCTCGAGCATCTAATCTATCATTGATTATGTATCGATTACAATAAATATTTTCATAATGATATCGGCCATGAAGGAGTTTTCATCCACCGGTCGGCTACCATCGCCAGGTCAATGCTGCGTACCCAGGTTCATCAAGATTTCCGCCAATGCCTCTTCGACCGTCGACCTTACAGCTACGAGGCGTTCAGGGGTCTGTGCCTCGAAACGCAGGACCAGTGCGGGCTGTGTATTGGACGCCCGTACCAGGCCCCATCCGTCCGGAAAAGGTATACGAACCCCGTCGATGTCGATAACAGGGTACTTATTCTTGAAATAATCCTTTAACCTATCGACGACAAGAAACTTAAGGTCGTCCGGACAATCGCGGCGGATTTCAGGGGTGCTGTATGTCTTCGGTACGTCGGCAAGGATATCGCTCAACGGCCTTCCCGTTTTGGACAGTATCTCGAGAAGGCGTACCATTGCGTAGATGGCATCGTCATAGCCGTAGTACCGGTCGGCGAAGAACATATGACCGCTCATTTCTCCGGCGAGAAGGGCTTTTTCTTCCTTCATCTTACTTTTGATCAATGAATGGCCGGCCTTCCACATGATCGCCCGGCCTCCATGACGTTCTATGTCGTCGAACAGCTTTTGCGAGCATTTGACCTCGCCGATTACGGCGGCGCCCGGCCTTTCGCTCAGGATGGAACGGGCGAAGAGCAACAGTATTTCATCGCCGTAGAGGAGATCACCCTTGTCCGTGACGACGCCGATGCGGTCTGCGTCGCCGTCGAAGGCAACGCCGACGTCGGCGCCCCGCTCTTTAACAAGTTTGACGAGGTCTTCTATGTTCTCGGGAACGGTAGGGTCGGGAAAGTGATTGGGGAACCTGCCGTCAACCTCACAGAAGAGGGGGAAGACCCTACTGCCGAACCTCTCCAGGATGGGGAGGGCAAAATAACCCCCGACGCCGTTGCCCGCGTCGAGAGCGACGCTTATACCGGGCCTGACTTCTACATTTCGGACGAGATAATCCTGGTAGTCGGAGGTAATGTCCCGTTGCCAAGTGGAGCCTTTTCCGGAAAGGTATTCCCTTTTTTCCATCAATCTCCTCACATCCTGGATTTCCTCACCGTAGATAGTATCGGGACCGACGCAGATCTTGAATCCGTTGAACTCAGGCGGGTTGTGGCTTCCTGTGACCATGACGCCGCCGTCCGCCTGCAATCTTCTGATAGAAAAGTACAGCATGGGTGTGGCGCAAAGGCCGATGTCGATCACATCCAGCCCTGTAGACATCAGCCCTCGTTTTAAAGCCTGTTGGTAAGACTCCGAACTTAGCCGGCAATCCCGGCCGAGGGTCATCGTTTTTACGCCCCTTAGGGCCGCGTATGTTCCGACCGCCTTCCCCAGTTCGCCGACAAAATCGTCGTTTAAATCCTCCCCGACGACACCCCGGACGTCATATTCCCTGAACACTTTGGGATTCATGAAGGACTCCTGTCGATGTTTGTTGTGTCTCCTTTTATGAAAGGATTTCTTAACATATCCGGCTATCAATCACAAAAATATTCTGTTTTTGTTTTGGCGGCTCCGTATTATTTCATTGCGTTGGGGGCGTACCGGAGGAGCAACGCGCCGTCTGTTTACCATGCCCCTCCAGGGAGGTACATTTTTCCTTGAAGTAATCCCGAGTTTAGGATATAGGGTCTATCGAAGACGGGCGGTTAACTCAGCGGGAGAGNNACTGGTTCAAATCCAGTACCGCCTATCAAGAGAGATACGAAGGGGCTGACGACTTTCGCGAGAGCCCCTTTTCTGTTTTTACTCAAAGATTCCACTCATGGTGACGGGAAAAGATATCAAATTTTTTTTGATGCTGAAGCTGTTGACGGGCCCGGTCTATCATTTTCTGAACTTCTATGCGAAGACGATCATACTAACCTTTGAAGAGGTGGAAATTCCGCTGAACCACCTGAAAAACGGCGGCTCCGTGCTGATTGCCTGCTGGCATCAGCGGTTCTTCGGCGGGTTCTATTTTCCAGGGGTCTACAAACTTGAGCCCTGCATAATGATCAGCCAGAGTAAGGACGGGGATTTCATCGCCGCCGTCGTTAAACGCATGGGGTGGAGGCCGGTCCGGGGGTCGAGTACAAGGGGCGGAAAGCAGGCGATGAAGGAGATGATAGAGGCCATGGCGAGGCTGAGGGTCGGCGCCCACATCGTTGACGGGCCGCTCGGCCCCCCACATGTGGTCAAGCCGGGGCTGATATCGATCGCACAGAATGCGGGGGCGGTCATCTGCCCAGCCTACATTGCCTATGAGAAACCCATGATTTTCAACAGTTGGGACCGGTTCATGATCCCAAAACCCTTCAGCAGGGTTCTTATACGGTTCGGGAGACTTACGGCGGTTCCCGAAAGCCTCGACGTCGACGAATTCGAGAAACTCCGGGAAGGACTGGAATCGGAGATCATCAACGGGTATGCCGATGCCGACCGTTACTGGGTTGAAGAAAAAAAAAGAAAGGCTTGAGGTTCAGATTGACACCGACATCCTGACCGTACCGCCCCGCCCAAGGATGTCATGGAGGTGGACGTAGCCCTTCACGCGCCGTTCGTCATCGACCACCACGAGTGTGGTGATTTCGTCCCTCTCCATCGACTCGAGCGTTTCCGCAAGAGAAAGATTTTCATCGACCGTCTTCGGCGACCGGGTCATCAGTTCGTCGACGGTTCTGTTCCCGAAGTCCTCTCCCCTTTTGACGCATCTCCGGATGTCGCCGTCCGTGAGTATCCCCTGCAATCGTCTCTCACCGTCCACGATGAGCACGAATCCGAGGTTTTTTCGGTCGATTTCTTCAACGGCGGCGATGGCTGGGGTCCCGGGCATGACCGTGGGTACTTGGTCCCCGCCGACCATGACGTCTTTGACCCTGGACATCAAGCGCCGTCCGAGAGAACCGCCGGGGTGAAAACGGTAGAAGTCTTTTTCGCCGAATTGTCGCCTGTTGACGAGCGCGACGGCGAGGGCGTCTCCCATGGCCAGTGCCGCCGTCGTACTCGACGTAGGTGCGAGCCCGAAAGGGCAGGCCTCACTGGCGACGCCGACATCGATGACGACGTCGCTCCGACGGGCAAGAGTCGATTCCAGGTTCCCCGTGAGCGCGATGAGGGGCACACCTCTGTCGCGGATGTTGCCGGCAAGCGTGTTTAATTCGTGGGTTTCCCCGCTGTTGGAAATGGCGAGCAGGATGTCGTCTTTGGTGACGATACCGATGTCTCCGTGCATACCCTCGACGGGATGGATGAAGTGGGCCGGCGTGCCCGTACTGGTCAGGGTGGCCACAATCTTTTTCCCGATCAGTCCTGATTTCCCGATCCCCGAGACGATGACCCGTCCCTTGGAGTTGTATATAAGGTCGACGGCCATGGTGAAGTTGCTGTCGACCCTTTCCCTGAGGCTGAGGATACTTTCCGCCTCGATCCTTAAAACCTCTTTTGCCTGTTCAAGGGTGTCTTTGTCCATCCTGCCCTCGGGTCGAATGAATTACGGGCTGTTATTAGAAACAGCCGATCTTCTTAATGATCGGAGGAGGATTACCAGATTCGCCCCGGCAATACAAGTCGTATTTAGGCTACGGAATGCACGGTGAAGGGGTTCACCGTACGATGACATCGGAGACGAAGGAACGGATGTCGTCGGCAATCGAGGCGAATGTTTCTTCCGGGTAATTTTTTTCGTTCAGGAAGGCCGGGTCGAGCGTCTTCGAGGGTACGAAACGTTGGAGTGCAAGGCGTCTTGCTCCCGAGACGGTTCGGGCTATATCGGTCAGGTCGTCGGGCGAGAGAAGGGACGGCACGACCGTTGTTCGAAATTCGTAATCCACGCCGGAAGACATCACACACTCGATGCTTTCCCTGATATCTTCCTCCCTGATCCCGGACCTCGTTATCTCGCGGTACCTGGAGAGAGGAGCCTTTACGTCGAGGGCGATGTAATCGACGAGACGCGAGTCGATCAGTTTCTTCAGGACGTCGGGGCGTGATCCGTTGGAGTCGACTTTTGTCAGGTAGTCCATCGCCTTCAGTTTCTCGAGGAAAGAAAAGATGTCCGGCTGCAAGGTGGGTTCGCCGCCGGTGACCGTCACTGCGTCGAGCTTCTTTTTCCTTTTTTCCAAAAAAGAGAAGACATCGGATTCTGTTATCGTCGGTCCATACGCCTCCGGGTCGACGAGCTCGCGGTTGTGACAGTAGGGACAGCGGAAATTGCAGCCCTGAGTAAAGACTATCGCGCAGATCTTCCCCGGATACTCTATCAAAGAAAACTTCTGTAATGCCCCGATGTTCATCCCCTCAAACGGTAAAAACCTTCCTCAGCCTGAATTCGGCCTGCTTCCCTTTGTTCCATTGTTTGACGGGACGAAGATACCCTACCACCCGGGAAAAGACCTCACAGGGGGTAGAGCAGGTCGGACATGTCTCGTGTTCGCCGCTCAGATAGCCGTGGGTCGTGCATACGCTGAAGGTCGGCGTAAGCGTAAAATAGGGGAGCCGGTAATTTTCGCATATCCGACGGACGAAATGTTTGATGGCCTCGGCGTTCGGTATCCGTTCACCGATGAACCCGTGAAAGACCGTTCCCCCCGTGTACTTGACCTGTATGTCGTCTTGGAGGTCGAGGGCTTCGAATATGTCGTCGGTGAAATTGACCGGCAGATGGGTGGAGTTTGTGTAGAAGACTTCTGGAGGTCCGTCGCCGTTTCCCTTCCCATTGGCAAAAACCATGTCGGCGTACTTCTCCCTGTCGATTTTTGCGAGCCTGTACGACGTTCCCTCCGCCGGGGTGGCCTCCAGATTGTAGTTGTTCCCCGTCTCTTCTTGAAATTCGAGCAACCGGCCCTTCATGTGGTCGAGGACCTTCATCGCGAAGGCCTTTCCCTCGGGGTCGCCTATAGTATTGCCCAGCAGATTCATGCAGGCCTCGTTCATCCCTACCAGGCCGATGGTCGAAAAGTGATTCTTCCAGTAGCTGTCGAATCGCTGTTTTACGCTCCTGAGATAGTATTTTGTGTACGGGTAGAGATTCCCTTCGGTGAACTTCTCGAGGACTTTGCGCTTTATCTCCAGGCTCTCTTTTGCGAGCAGCATCAGTCTGTCCAGGCGGTTAAAATACTCCCCTTCATTCTTGGATAGATAACCTATTCGGGGCATGTTGATGGTGATGACGCCGATAGACCCAGTCTGTGGGTTTGAACCGAAAAGGCCCCCACCCCGGGAGACGAGCTCGCGGTTGTCGATCCGCAGACGGCAACACATGCTTCTGGCGTCTTCGGGGTGCATGTCGGAATTGACGAAGTTGGAAAAATAAGGCACCCCATATTTCGCCGTCATCTCCCATAAGGAATCCATGTTGCGGTTATCCCAGTTGAAATCTCTCGTTATGTTATACGTGGGGATGGGGAAGGTGAACACCCGGCCCTTGGCGTCCCCCTCGGACATGACTTCCAAAAAGGCCTTGTTGAAGAGATCCATCTCTTCCTGGAAATCCCGGTACCGGGCATCCTGCGGCGTTCCGCCGATGATGACGTCTCTGTCGGCAAAATAACGGGGCACGGTCAGGTCGAGCGTTACGTTTGTGAAAGGGGTCTGGAAGCCGACGCGGGTCGGCACATTGATGTTAAAAATGAACTCTTGCAAGGCCTGCTTGATTTCCCTGTAACCGAGGCCGTCGTACCGAATGAAAGGCGCCAGCAGGGTATCGAAGTTCGAAAAGGCCTGGGCCCCGGCGGCCTCCCCTTGGAGTGTGTAGAAGAAATTGACGACCTGGCCAAGGGCGCTGCGTAGGTGTTTGGCAGGACGGCTTTCAACCTTTCCCGAGGCCCCCTTGAACCCTTCCACGAGAAGGTCCGATAGATCCCATCCGACGCAGTACACCGAAAGGAGACTCAGGTCGTGGATGTGAAAATCGCCCTCGACATGGGCCTTCTTTACCTCGGGAGGGTATATCTCATTCAACCAGTAGACCTTGCTGAGCTCGGAAGAGATGTAGTTGTTTAGACCCTGGAGCGAATAATCCATGTTGCTGTTTTCGTTTATTTTCCAGTCCGTTTTCTTCAGATATTGGTCGACGAGGTCGACCTCCAGTCTGTTGGCCAGTTCTCTCAATCTTGCGTGCTGGTCGCGGTAGATGATGTAGGCTTTGGCGGTCTTCCGGTATACGGACGAAAGTAGGACTTCTTCTACGATGTCCTGGATCTCTTCAACCGTCGAGATAGAGCCGTCAAAAAGCCTTTCCGCTACGGCAAGTACCTTTATGGTCAGTTTCCTGGCCACGGCCATGTCGAATTCTCCGGTCGCCGCCCCGGCCTTGGCGATAGCGTTGGTGATTTTCTCTGCATCGAATTTGACGATCCTGCCGTCTCTTTTCTTTATTCTGGTTAGCATGAGAATCCCCTTGGGTGGTGTTTTCTTTGAGGTAGGCCTGTCATCGACCCCCCAATATATTGGGGTCAATACTAAGCATAGTACAATATATAGTGCAAGAAAAAAGTGAACCCGGAAAATGCCGTCATCGCGGATTCCGGTAAAGGGGATTATTGAAAAGGCTGAAAATTCTGAGGATTTGAAAAAATTCGCCCGATACGATGAAGAAGAATTTGATTGACTATGGTTTTGCCATCGATTATTCATGAACCATGAGATAAACGTCAAGTCGGGAAGATCATGGAAGAAAGGTACTTTTACATACATACGTTCGGATGCCAGATGAACGTTCAGGAGTCCGGTCAAATCGCAGATATTTTGCGGCGCGACGGTTACCTTAAGACGAAAGATATTCGGAAAGCCGATGTGATAATTGTGAATACCTGCAGCGTCAGAGAGAAGGCAGAACAGAAGGCATACAGTCTTATCGGACGTCTGAAAGACCTAAAAAAAGGTAAACCCGGTCAGATCATAGGCATTGGAGGGTGTGTAGCCCAGCAACAGGGCGAAGAGCTCCTCAAAAGATTGCCTTGCATAGATGTTGTTTTCGGCACCCATCACGTCCGTAGGGTTTCCGAGCTGATCCATCGTTCCAAGGCCTGCGGCAGGCCCATTGTCGAGACGTCATTCCTGGACGGCGATGAAACGATCAACATCGACAGCGAAGACCCGCCGGATGAGGGCGCCGTAAGTGCCTATGTCACCATCATGCAGGGGTGCAACAATTTTTGTTCATTCTGTGTTGTGCCATACCTGCGCGGCCGCGAAAAGAGCAGGGCACAAGAAAACATCCTGAATGAGGTGAGACGCTTGACGGCAAAGGGGGTAAAGGAGGTGGTACTTCTCGGACAGAATGTGAACTCCTACGGACGGTCGTCGAGAAACGGAGCCTCTTTTCCCGGGCTATTGCAGGAAATCGGAGCGATCTCGGGCGTCGAGAGGATAAGGTTCACCAGTTCTCATCCAAAGGACCTTACGGACGATATAATCGGCTGCTTTGGCCGGATAAAGGCCTTGTGCGAACACATCCATCTTCCCGTGCAGTCGGGTTCCGACAGGATTCTAAGCATGATGAACAGACAATACACCCGGAACGACTACATTGAAATGGTCGGAAAGCTCAGGGCGGCGGCGCCGGGTATCAGCATAACCTCGGACATGATCGTCGGATACCCCGGGGAGACGGAGGAAGATTTTCTGGATACGCTGAATTTGATGGAAACCGTCCGGTTCGACGGGCTTTTTTCCTTTAAGTATTCGGACCGTGGCGGAACCTTGGCGGCCCGTCAGCGGGACAAAGTAGCCGAGGAAGTAAAGAGCGTGAGATTGACGAGACTTCAGTCCTTGCAGGACACCCACGCGCGCGAGAAAAACAAGGCTTTGGAAGGAAGGACAGAGGAGGTGCTCGTAGATGGTATCAGTAAGAACGCGAACCACGATGTCACCGGTAGGACGAGGACGAACAGGGTAGTCAATTTTCGGGGGGCGGCAGAGTTGATTGGCAAGACGGTTGATGTTAGGATAATAAAAACTTACAGACACTCCCTGAGAGGTGAAAAAATCTGAAAAAGGAGGTTAGGGAATGCTTATCCAGATGAAAGTGGCAGGATTGACGATAGATCCTCTTACCAACACGCCGATCGTCATCTTGAAAGACCTGGCCGAGAGCAAGGCCTTGCCGATATGGATAGGACTTTTCGAGGCCAGCGCGATCGCGACAGAGTTGGAGAAGATCGAATTTTCCCGGCCCATGACGCATGACCTCCTCAAGCAGGTGATAAAGGGCCTCGACGTAAGCGTGACTATGATCGAGATAAACGACCTCAGGGACAACACCTTCTTCGCCGTTATTCACCTCCTGAAGGAAGGGACGTCCATTAAAATTGACTCGAGACCCAGTGACGCAATCGCTCTTGCCCTCAGGGCGGATGCCCCCATCTTCGTCGACGAAAAGGTGATCGAGAAGTCGCGGAACATAGATTTTGACAAGAAGTACGTCAATGCCGACGACCTGAAGAAAGATAAATTGAAGGAGTTTCTCGAAAACCTTTCACCTGACGCCTTCGGAAAGTACAAGATGTAGGCTTTGGTGTTTTATGAAAGAAGAGGTCCGGCGCCTCTATCTCAAATCAGGGGATCAAGTACGGCACATGAGGTTTCCGGAATGGGGGTTCGGCGTGGTCATAGAGGAATGGAACTCGCAGATTCTCGGAGGCCTTTCTTACGTAAAGATAACATTTAGGGATGGTCAAACGAGGATTTTTGACAATAATTTCGCCAATTCCTGCTGCTGTTATTACGCGGGAATAAGGCGATGCTGAATGGTTGACTCTCCGCCACGAAGCGCTTGAAATAGCTTGATTTTCAAACTATTTTTGGTGTAACTTCGTGGCCATTATTTTTAGGCGCGGTCTACCGGTGGATGACCTGAGAAGGGCTGTCGAGGATTTCAGAAGACATCTTGAAGAGGAGAAAGCCGTTTCTTCTTACACACAGAAGAGTTACATGACGGACCTTCAGCAATTCGTGGATTTTATGGAGAGACCGGGCACGGCCGGCGGCACAGGTGTCGAATCGCTCACCATGATAGACCCTTCGGACATAAGGGCCTTTCTCGTCCATCTTTACCAAAGGAAAGCTCGAAAGAGCAGCATATCGCGCAAGGTCTCCGCCCTCAGGTCCTTTTTCAGGTTCCTGGTCAGGGAGGGAAAAATCAGGATAAACCCGGCGGAAGCAGTTCAATCGCCGAAGATAGAGCGCTACCTGCCCACGTTCCTTCAGGTCGACGAGATGTTCACATTGCTCAACGCAGAGTTCAAAGAAGATGTCTTCGGCTGGAGGGACAGGGCGATAGTCGAACTGATATATTCCTCCGGTATCAGGGTCGGCGAGCTTGTCGGATTGAACCGGAAAGATGTCGATTTGAAGGAAGGACTTCTTAAAGTCAAGGGGAAGGGCAGGAAAGAGAGGATCGTCCCTTTCGGCCGGCCTGCAGCAACCGCGCTGGAATGCTATCTCGGTAAAAGGGACAGATGTATGGCCTCACAGGGAGATGAAAAACCCGAAGACCCCGTCTTTCTTAACCGGTGGGGCAAGAGATTGACGACGAGAAGCGTCGGTCGGATCGTGAACAAATACGTCGCGCTCAGCGGCGTCAAGAAAAGAATCGGTCCCCATTCGTTGAGGCATACCTTCGCAACTCACCTCATGGATGAGGGGGCGGACCTGCGGGTCATCCAGGAGCTTTTGGGTCACCAAAGTTTGTCCACGACGCAAAAATACACGTCATTGACCGTGAATCGTCTCCTTGATGTTTACGACAGGGCGCATCCGAGGGCTAAGGAGGTAAAGAAAGAGAAGTGAAAATTA
Organism: Syntrophaceae bacterium UBA5761; assembly: GCA_002418885.1. Classification (GTDB taxonomy): domain Bacteria; phylum Desulfobacterota; class Syntrophia; order Syntrophales; family UBA4778; genus UBA2207. The sequence goes on along the minus strand of DIEZ01000048.1, from coordinate 14,314 downwards.
CCGGTACCACCATCATCGCCGTCAGGCATAAAGGCAAAGTGGCCGTTGCGGGCGACGGACAGGTCACGATGGAATCGACGGTCTTGAAGCATGGAGCGAGGAAGGTGCGCCGTTTGTACCACAATCAGGTGATCGTCGGTTTTGCCGGTGCGACCGCCGACGCATTCACCCTTTTTGACCGTTTTGACCAAAAGCTGGAACAGTACGGCGGCAATCTGTTGAGGGCGGCGGTCGAGTTGACGAAAGATTGGCGTACGGACAGGATACTTAGGCACCTGGAGGCACTGATGATCGCCGTCAGCGGCGAATATTCGCTCATCATTTCGGGAAACGGCGATGTCATCGAATCGGACGACGAAGTGATGGCCATAGGGTCAGGGGGCCCTTATGCCCTTGCGGCGGCGAGGGCACTGATCGGATATTCCGACCTGAACGCCGCAGAGATTGCCCAGGAATCGATGCGAATCGCTGCGGATATCTGCATCTATACGAACAGGAACATAACCCTCGAGGAACTGGACACGAACAAGGAGATGGGGGGGGAAAGGTCAGGAAGACCGGGTTGAAAAGAAAGGTTTGAGGCGGGAGATTTGTAGGTATGAAGTCGGGAAATTTAACTCCAAAAGAAATCGTCGCCGAACTCGATAAGTATATCATCGGCCAGAACGAGGCGAAGCGGGCTGTCGCCATAGCATTGCGAAATCGCTGGCGCCGTCGGAAGGTATCGCCTGAATTGATGGATGAGATCGCCCCGAAGAATATAATCATGATCGGACCGACGGGCGTGGGTAAGACGGAGATCGCAAGGCGACTGGCAAAGATCGACAATTCGCCTTTCCTCAAGGTCGAGGCGTCTAAATTCACTGAAGTCGGGTATGTCGGCCGAGACGTAGAGTCGATGGTCCGGGACCTGACCGACCTCGCGATAAATGCCGTCAAGCAGGAGGAGACCGAGAACGTCATGGCCAAAGCCCGTGAAATCGCAGAAGAACGTATACTGGACATCCTGCTGCCGTATCGTCCCCCCGAGAAGAAGACTGTGGGAGGGGCGGCGTTGCAAGACGAAGGGCCCGAGGACGACGTGACCGCTCATAATTCCACGCGGGAAAAGCTCAGAAAATTGTTGAGAGAAGGAAGGCTCAACGACAGGACCGTGGAAGTAGAAGTGACTGAGAGCCGGGGCGGAGCCATTCCGATGGTCGAGATCTTTACGTCCTCCGGCGTAGAGGACATGGGGCTGAATATCAAAGAGATGTTGGGTAATCTATTCCCTCAGAAGAAGAAATTGCAACGCATGAAGGTCCCGGAGGCCATGGACATTATCGTCCAAGAGGAGGCTCACCGCCTGGTCGACATGGAGAAGGTGACGAAGACGTCGATAAGGAGGGTGGAGGAATCGGGCATCATTTTTCTCGACGAGATAGACAAAATAGTGGGAAGCGACTCGCCGCACGGCCCCGATGTTTCGCGAGAAGGCGTCCAGAGGGACCTCCTACCGATAGTGGAGGGTTCTACAGTCAACACCAAGTACGGGATGATAAAGACGGACCATATCCTTTTTATCGCCGCCGGCGCCTTCAGCTCCACCAAGCCCTCGGATCTGATACCGGAATTGCAGGGCAGGTTCCCGATACGCGTCGAACTGGATTCTCTTAAAAAAGAAGACCTCATGAGGATTCTGACGGAACCGAACAACGCTCTGGTGAAGCAGTACATAGAGATGATGTCGACGGAGTCCGTGAAAGTCGTTTTTACCGACGATGCGATCTCAGAGATAGCAGAAGTCGCGGCGGTCGTCAACGAGAGGACTGAGAATATCGGGGCGAGGAGGCTCTACACAGTGATGGAAAAGCTCTTCGACGAGATCGCCTTCGATGCCCCGGACCTGTCAGGGAAGAAGATCACGATCGACGCGAACTACGTTCGCGAGAGGCTGAGCGATATAATCGAGGACGAAGACCTTACGAGGTACATCCTCTGAAGTCCGGGTACCCCTGTGGAGTGATCATGAGCGACGTAAGAAAATCGATGGAGCGGGCGGATATTCTGCTCGAAGCCCTGCCGTACATACAGCATTTCTACAACAAGACAATAGTGATCAAATACGGCGGGCACGCCATGGTGGATGAGGAGCTGAAAAATCACTTCGCCCGCGACATGGTGTTGATGAAGTACATCGGGATCGACCCGGTGGTAGTCCATGGCGGAGGACCGCAGATCGGGAGCTATCTGAAAAAACTCGGAAAGGACTCTAAATTCGTACAGGGAATGAGGGTGACCGATGAAGAAACCATGGACATCGTGGAGATGGTGCTGGTGGGGAAAGTAAACAAAGAGATCGTCGGATTGATCAATCACCACGGCGGCAAAGCAGTCGGACTGAGCGGTAAGGACGGAAGTCTGATCCAAGCCGAGAAGTATTACCTGAATGAGGAAAAAGCGAAAGACACGCCGCCTGAGATCATCGACATCGGTCTTGTGGGCAAGGTGGCGGCCATCGACGCGAACCTCATCGTCTCTCTCGCGAAAGACGGTTTCATCCCGGTCATAGCCCCGACCGGCGTCGGCGCGAAGGGCGAAACGTACAACATCAACGCCGACATAGTGGCGGGTGAGGTGGCCGCGGCACTGAAGGCGGAAAAGCTCGTTCTCCTGACGGATGTGGAAGGGGTGATGGACGAGAAGAAATATCTCATCAACACCATGGACGGCGGAAGGGCTTCAAACATGATAGAAAACGGGACGATCACCGCCGGCATGTATCCCAAGGTGAAATGCTGTCTCAAGGCCTTGAGGCAGGGCGTAAGGAAGACGCACATAATCGACGGGCGATTGAAGCACGCCGTACTGCTCGAAATTTTTACCGACAGGGGCATCGGGACCGAGATAGTTCTGTAGGAAAGGAAGGTTTTTGAGGATGAGCACGGAAGAACTCATAGCCCAGTCCGAGAGATATACAATGAACACCTACAGACGATTCCCGATCGTCCTCGTAAGAGGTGAGGGCAGCCGGGTATGGGACAGTGACGGGAAGGAATACCTTGATTTCGTCGCCGGAATCGCCGTGTGCAGCCTCGGACACACTCATCCCAAGGTCGTGGCGGCCATCAAAAGACAGGCGGAGATTCTGTGTCATGTCTCCAACCTCTATCACATCGAGCCGCAGATCAACATGGCAAAACTGCTGGTTGAGTGCTCTTTCGCAGACAAAGTGTTTTTCTGCAACAGCGGTGCAGAAGCCAACGAGGGCGCGATCAAGCTTGCGCGAAGGTACGGCCATGAAAAATCAGGGGAAGACAAATACGAGCTGATCACGATGAAAGGGTCCTTTCACGGAAGGACCTTGGCGGCGCTTACAGCGACGGGTCAGGAAAGATTTCATGCAGGCTTCGAGCCGCTTCCCGCGGGATTCAAGTACGTGCCTTTCGACGACCTTAGGTCCCTTGAAGAAGCGGTGACTGAGAAGACTATTGGGGTGATGGTAGAGCCCATCCAGGGAGAAGGGGGGGTCAGGATACCGTCCGAAGATTATCTGCGGGGGGTACGTAAAATCTGTGACGAGAAGAAAATCCTCCTCATCCTCGACGAGGTCCAGGTCGGAATGGGCAGGACCGGACCGCTTTTCGCCCATGAAGATTACGGGATTAAACCGGACATCATGACGCTGGCAAAGGCAATGGGAAACGGTTTTCCTGTGGGGGCACTTCTTGCGACGGAAGAGGTGGCCGATGCTTTTTTGCCGGGGACCCACGCCTCGACCTTCGGCGGGAACCCCCTGGCGATGGCAGCCGCCGTTGCCACACTGCAAACCCTCCTTCACGACGGCGTACTAGAAAACTGCCGGGCCGTGGGGGCCTATTTTTTCCAAGGGCTCAGCTCCCTTAAGGCGCGTTTTCCCTTCATCGAAGAAGTGAGGGGCAAGGGGTTGATTCTGGGCGTGGAGCTGAACATCGACGGCCAAGAAATCGTCGATCGCTGCCTGGAGAAGGGTTTGCTCATCAACTGTACTGCGGGCAACATCCTGAGGTTCGTCCCGCCCCTCACCATCACGAAGGTCGAAGTCGACAAGGGGTTGGACATAATCGAGGGCGTTTTGCGCGAGGTGTCGGGGCGATGATGAGAAAGGACCTGATAAGTTTTGCAGGCTTAGACAGGCGTGATTTCGACCGCATCTTTGAGAGGGCCTTCGCGCTCAAAACGATGCAAAAAGAAGGGGTCGTTTACACCCCTCTGAAGGGAAAGACCCTTGGGATGACCTTTTTCAAGTCGTCCACGAGAACGAGGCTTTCTTTCGAGGTAGGGATGTATCAGCTCGGCGGTATCGCGATCTTTTTGAGCGTCCGTGACATCCAAGTCGGCAGAGGGGAATCGATCGAGGATACGGCACGGATCATGTCCCGGTATCTTGACGGGGTTGTGGTCAGGACTTTTTCGCAGGAATCGGTGGAGGAGTTCGCGCGGGCTGCGTCGATCCCGGTCATCAACGGGCTGACGGACCTGCTGCATCCTTGCCAGATACTCAGCGATCTGTTCACGATCGGCGAAAAAAAGGGCACCTACGAAGGTGTTAAAGTCGCATACGTGGGAGACGGCAACAATATCGCCAATTCTCTGATAGAAGCGGCGACGAGGCTTCCCTTCGAACTGGCGATTGCTTGCCCGGAAGAATACGGACCGAACCCGGAAATCCTGAGGGTAGGCATACGGTCGTCGGGCGGTCGGGTCAAATTACTCCGCCAACCGTCCGAAGCCGTAGAAGGGGCGGATGTGGTCTACACCGACGTCTGGGCGAGCATGGGGCAGGAAGGTGAAGCAGAAAAACGCAAGCAGGCTCTCAAAGACTATCAGATAAATGCGGCGTTGATGAAAAGGGCAAAGAGGGACGCCGTCGTGATGCATTGTCTCCCGGCCCACAGGGGTGAAGAGATAACGGCCGACGTGCTCGACGGTCCGCAATCGGTCGTCTTCGATCAAGCTGAAAATCGCCTCCATGTTCAGAAGGCGATCCTGGAAATTCTCATGGGAAGAGGAAAGGAAAGTCGGAATGAGTGAGATTAGAAAAGTGGTTGTGGCCTATTCGGGGGGACTGGATACATCGGTCATCCTGACGTGGCTTAAGGAGAGCTATGGATGTGATGTGATTGCCTTTGCGGCCGACGTGGGACAGAAAGAAGAGCTGACGGGCCTCGAGAAGAAGGCCCTCGATACCGGCGCGTCCAAAGTATACATCGACGACCTCAGAGAAGAGTTTGTCCGCGACTTCGTGTTTCCCATGCTGAGGGCCGATGCCGTCTACGAAGGCACGTACCTTATGGGAACATCGATCGCGCGGCCTCTCATCGCCAAGAGACAGATAAAGATAGCCGAGGCTGAGAAAGCCGACGCAGTCTGCCACGGGGCCACCGGCAAGGGTAATGATCAGGTGAGGTTTGAGCTGACGTACATGGCCTTGAATCCGTCCATCAACATCATCGCGGCGTGGCGGGACCCCAAATGGCCCTTCGATTCCCGGCAGTCCATGTTCGATTATGCAGAAAAACACGGTATACCCCTTCCGCTCACGAAAGAGAAGCCGTACAGCAGCGACAGAAACCTGCTCCATATCTCCCATGAGGGCGGTATCCTCGAGGATCCTTGGAATGAGCCGGGGGAGGATATGTTCGCCCTGACGGTGTCGCCCGAGTCGGCACCGGATAAGCCAACATACGTGGAGATCGATTTTGAGCAGGGGAATCCGGTCGCCGTAGACGGGGTAAAGATGAGCCCCGCCGTCCTCCTGGATCATCTGAATGAGCTCGCGGGCAGGAACGGCATCGGCCGGGTCGATATGGTGGAAAACAGGTTTGTGGGTATGAAGTCCCGAGGTGTTTACGAGACGCCGGGAGGCACTGTGCTGTGGGCGGCCCACCGGGCGGTCGAGTCCATAACGATGGACCGGGAAGTGATGTTTTTGCGGGATTCCCTCATACCGAAGTATGCGCAGCTCGTTTACTTCGGGTTCTGGTTCTCACCGGAAAGGATAGCTCTCCAGAAGATGGTCGACGAAGGGCAGCAGGCTGTGACCGGAACTGCTCGCCTCAAGTTGTACAAAGGCAATTGCATAGTTGTCGGCCGGAAGTCGCCGTTATCCCTTTACAGCGAAGACCTGGCGAGCTTTGAGAAGCGCGGCCTTTACGACCAGAAAGACGCCACCGGGTTTATCCGCCTTAACGCCTTGAGGTTGAAGATGGAGGCGCTTTTGCGGAGGAAACATGGTCGGCGGAGAAAATGAAGTTCGTCTGCGGATAGATTCGACCGGAGAAAATAGATGAGCAACGTCGAAAAACCCTGGGGCGGGCGGTTCAGCGAACCGACGAACAAACTTGTGGAGGCTTTTACGGCGTCTCTACCCTATGACAGGCGCCTCTATGCCCACGACATAGAGGGGAGCATGGCCCACTGCAGAATGCTTTCCAGAGTGGGTGTGATCTCGAAACAGGAAGAAAAGAGAATCCTCGGCGGGCTCAAGGAAATTCGGAAAGATTTTGAAGAAGGTAGGCTCGGTTTTTCTGTCGACCTTGAAGACATTCATATGGCGGTTGAGCGTGCCCTGATCGAAAAAATAGGCGACCTTGGCGCAAAACTGCATGCCGGTAGGAGCAGAAACGATCAGGTAGCTCTCGATTGCAGGCTTTATCTAAGAAGCGAGATCGTCGAGATTCTGGTTCTTCTCGACCTGCTGAAATCGTGCCTTGTATCTCTGGCGAAAAGAGAAGTCGACACGGTCATGCCCGGGTATACGCACCTCCAGAAGGCGCAGCCTATCCTCCTTTCCCACTACCTGCTCGCGTTTTGGGAAATGCTGGACAGGGACGAGGGAAGGTTGATCGATTGTTTCGGAAGGTTGAACGCCCTGCCGCTCGGTTCGGCGGCGCTTGCCGGTACGGGGCTAAAAACCGACAGGCCTTACGTCGCCAGGCTGTTGAGGTTCAGCCGCTTGACCAAAAACAGCGTGGACGCCGTTTCGGACCGTGATTTTGTCGCCGAGTTCATCTTCGCTGCAGCCATGACCATGATGCACATGAGCCGTATGTGCGAAGACCTCGTTATATGGTCGAGCGGGGAGTTCGGGTTTGTCGAGATTTCCGACGCCTTTGCCACGGGCAGCAGCATCATGCCCCAGAAAAAAAACCCCGACGTCGCCGAGTTGATAAGGGGAAAGACGGGTCGGGTTTACGGCGACCTTATGTGTATCTTGACGGTTATGAAAGGCCTTCCGATGTGCTATGATCGCGACATGCAGGAAGACAAGGAGGCGCTCTTCGACGCCGTCGATACGGTGAAAGGATGTTTGGCCGTTTTGACGGCTATGCTGGAAAATGTCAATTTCGACCGGAAAAGGATGCGGGAAGAGGCGGAAAAGGGCTTCTCGACAGCAACCGACGTGGCGGAGTACCTTGTACAAAAGGGAGTGCCCTTCAGGGAATCCCACAGGATCGTAGGAGAGCTTGTTGGTTATTGCATAGACAAGGGAAAGACCTTTCGAGATATAACCCTGAAAGAGTTGAGAAGTTTTTACGACGGGTTCGACCGACGCTTTTATGAGGTCATAAGCGTCGACTACTCCATCGCGGCGAGAAAACACGAAGGGGGAACCGCGAAAGAGGCCGTTTTACGGAGGATAAGGGAGATCGAGAAAGCCGAGGGCCGACTGCAGCCATGAGGGCGAGAATCTCAGCATATTCTCGATGGGTCGTTCTTTTTCTCTTGGTAGCTGTTTGTTCTGCAACAGCTCTTTTGGGCTGTGGAAAGAAAGGGGACCCCGTACCGCCCAGGGTTTTCCTGCCGCCCCCGGTGACCGACCTTAAGGCGGTGATTGAGGAGGGAGCGGTCGTCCTTGCCTGGACTATGCCCGAAGTAGATATTCAGACGGCAAAGATCGTGATTATGCGCAGCGAACTCAAGGTCGCTGGAGAATCGTGTCCGGGATGTCCCCGCCAATTCGCGAAAACGGCCGAGCTGTACTATGGCGACCGGAATCTTCTAAAGGAAGAGGAGAAAAAGGTCCGTTACCGCGATTCTGACATAAAAGGCGGAAGGTTGTATTCTTATAAGGTGGTGATCTGCGACGACCGCGGGAATTGCGGCAATGAATCGAACATGGCGGAGATGAAAATAAAAGATTAGGCCGATTTGTCATGCACGACTTCAAGTACGTGAACGATGAACTTTACTGCGAAGGTGTGCCCGTAAGCCGTATCGCCGAAGAAGTAGGTACACCCTTTTATCTGTACAGTGCGAGGACGCTTACCAATCACTACCGTGTATTCGACCGTGCGTTCAGTGGGTTGCGCCATATCATCTGTTACTCGGTCAAGGCAAACTCGAATGTCGCGATCCTGAAGTTGCTCATCAAAGAGGGGGCAGGGGTCGACATCGTCTCCGGTGGCGAACTGTACCGAGCCTTGCAGGCCGGTGTTGAGCCCGGCAAGGTCGTATACTCGGGTGTGGGCAAAAGGGTGGACGAGATCGAGTATGCTCTTGCGACGGACATACTGATGTTCAACATCGAATCGGCGGAAGAGTTGAGGATGATCGACAGATGCGCCGGGAGGATGAAGAAAAAGGCGAGGATTGCGGTCAGGATAAACCCCGATGTAGACCCGAGGACCCACCCCCATATCTCCACCGGCTTGAAGGAAAACAAATTCGGCGTCAACATCGAAAAATCGCTTGAGACTTATCGATGGGCGAGAACGCTCGGGAATATAGAAGTCACGGGGGTTGATTGCCATATAGGTTCACAGGTTACCCGGGTCGAGCCGTTTGTCGATGCGCTGAAAAGACTGAAAAAACTGATAGGTCTCCTGGAAAAAGAGGGTCTGCATATCAGGTATCTGGACCTTGGAGGCGGTCTCGGGATCACCTATGACCAGGAGCTTCCGCCTCACCCGGAAGAATACGCCCGGGCCGTCAAAGAAGTGGTCGAGGACACCGACGTCACCGTTATTTTGGAGCCGGGCAGGGTGATCGTGGGGAACGCCGGAATCATGGTAACGCGGGTTCTATACAGAAAACACAATGAAAACAAAAATTTCGTCATCGTTGACGCGGGGATGAACGACCTGATCCGCCCGAGTCTTTACGGTTCCTTCCATGCCGTTCAGCCGGTCGTGAAGAAGGAACGCGAAGAGTTCTTTGCGGACATCGTGGGTCCGATATGTGAATCGGGCGATTTCATCGCCAAATCTCGTCCCGTTCCCAAGCTGGAGGGGGGAGAGCTCCTGGCCGTGATGAGTGCCGGGGCGTACGGCTTCACTATGTCTTCCAACTACAACTCCCGGCCGCGGATCCCCGAGGTCCTGGTCAACGGTGAACGCTACTATGTCATCAGGAAAAGAGAGATATACGCCGACCTGGTTCGGGGAGAAGAGATACCTGACTTCTTGAATCGATGAGGCCTGAAGTATCTGGAGAGATGATAGAATTCTTCAAAATGAGCGGGACGGGGAATGATTTTATCCTGATCGACGACCGGAAGGACACGTTGCCCGTTCAGGATCTAAGGACCTTCGCCGTCCGTGTCTGCAGCAGGAAGGTCTCTGTCGGGGCTGACGGCTTAATAATCATAAAGCACTCGGACCGGGCGGATTTTAGGTGGCTTTTTTTCAACTCCGACGGCAGCGAAGCGGAGATGTGCGGAAACGGGGGAAGGTGCGCGGCGCGGTTCGCATTCCTGAAGGGAATCGCGGGCAGCAGTCTGTCTTTTGAGACAAGGGCCGGCGTCATCGACGCGGAGGTCCACGGAGAAATCGTCAAGTTGCGCCTGACGGACCCGAAGGATTTGCGGGTCGATTATACCCTGACTGCAAACGGGCATTCCTTCGTGCTCAGCAGCATCAATACCGGCGTGCCGCACGCCGTCATGTTCACGGAGGAACTGAGAGAATTCGACGTTTACGATACCGGGCGGATGATCCGGCATCACGACGCTCATAAGCCTGCGGGAACGAACGCCAATTTCGTGAAGATACTGGACCGCCACGCGATCCAGGTCAGGACTTATGAGCGCGGCGTCGAAGATGAAACGCTGGCCTGCGGCACGGGAGCCGTCGCGTCCGCCCTGATCGCATCCCGCAAAGGCCTTGTTGAACCTCCTGTCGATGTTCTGGTAAAAAGCGGTGAAAGATTGAAAGTACATTTCGAGTTAACGCAACAGGGTTTCGGAAACGTTTACCTCGAAGGTGCGGCACGGGTAATATATGAAGGCTTCCTTTGGAGGGAGGCTTATGAGTGGGGTTTTCAGTCTTAGGTATCAATTTCATTTTAGAGGAGGAGATTATGTTTAAGGGTGCCATTGTAGCGATCGTAACGCCCTTCAAGAACGGGAAGGTGGACGAGGAGACTCTTCGGGAACTGATCGAATTCCAGATTGAGAACGGCACTGACGGCATTGTGCCCTGCGGCACGACCGGTGAATCTCCTGTTCTTTCTCATGACGAGCATGACAGGGTTATCGAGATAACGGTGGATGCGGTGAAAAAGAGGGTTCCCGTCATCGCCGGGACGGGGTCTAACAGCACCGAAGAGGCCCTTAGGTTGACGAGACATGCCTACGAGGTGGGTGCAGACGGGGCGTTGATGGTCTGTCCTTATTACAACAGGCCGACCCAGGAAGGACTCTACCAGCACTATAAATTCATCGCGGAAAACGTACCCATCCCGATCGTTATCTACAACATCCCGGGAAGGACGGGGGTAAACATGACGCCCGAGACCCTGGCAAGGCTTGCGAAGGTGAAGAACATCGTCGGCGTGAAAGAAGCCGCCGGCTCTCTTCAGCAGATGGCTGATATCATCAGCCTCTGCGGCCCCGATTTCTCGGTGCTGTCGGGAGACGACTTTTTCACCTTTCCTCTGCTCTGTCTGGGCGGTCACGGAATCATCTCAGTCGTTTCCAATGTTGCTCCCGCCGACATGGCCGCGATGGTCGACAGCTTCAATGCCGGCGACATCAATAAGGCGAGGGAGCTTCACTACAAAACAACCCCGCTCGTGAAGGCCCTCTTCATAGAAACGAACCCGGTACCCGTTAAGGCGGCGCTGGCCCTGATGGGGAAGATCGAATATGAAATTCGTTTACCGCTGGTGAAGCTATCCGACGCTAACTTAGAGAACTTGAAAAAAACGATGAAGAGTTACGGACTGATAGCGTAGCGCCGGGTTTTTCGGGCAACAGGAAAAACACAACCGGTATCCAAGGTATGAAGGAAAGGAGGCCTTTATGGTCAAAGCTGTTGTTATGGGCGCTGCGGGGAAGATGGGAGGTAGGATAATCAGTCTTATGTCATCGACGGAGGGGATCGAACTATGCGGGGCCGTGGAAAGGGTCGGCCATCCCCTGGTCGGGGCCGACGTCGGCGAGACCCTGGGACTCGGGAAACGGGGTATCGCGATCTCTGACGATCTTAGATCTTACATCGACGGGGCCGATGTGGTCATCGACTTTACCCATCATGAGGCGGCAGTCGACCATCTCAAGACCGCCGTGGACCATGGAAAGGCGATGGTAATCGGGACGACGGGCTTCACTGCCGATGAGATGGAGGTGATCAGGGATCTGGCCAGGTCGACGCGCCTTGTCCTTGCACCAAACATGAGTGTCGGGGTAAACGTTATGTTCAAGGTGCTTGAGACCGTTGCCCTCACCCTGAAAGACGAGTTCGACGTGGAGATTGTAGAAGCTCATCATAACATGAAAAAAGACGCCCCGAGCGGCACGGCAATGAGAATGGCCGATATCATCGCCGGCGCCCTGGGAAGGGATTTGAAAAAGGTCGCGGTTTACGAACGAAAAGGGATGATCGGCGCCAGGACGAAGGAGGAAATCGGTATCCAGACAATAAGGGCGGGAGATATCGTAGGCGAGCATACGGTTATTTTCGGCGGTATCGGGGAACGCCTCGAATTCATCCACAGGGCGCACAGCAGGGATAATTTCGCCAAAGGTGGCCTCCGCGCCGCTAAATGGATCGTAAGCCAGAGGAACGGTTTCTACGATATGCAGGATGTCCTTGGCCTCAAAGGCAAATAGCGTCCTGCGTGATTGAAAGGGACAAGAACAGATCGGACAGGACCGGCGTTTCAGGTCGGCCCGTAGTTGACCGCTGAAGCCGGAATAAACCGGAGGAGAAACATCTTGCAGGTTGCAGACAGGTTGACGAAAATTCCACCTTATCTTTTTATGGAGCTGAGAAAGAAGATCGCACAGGCGAAAGCCGACGGCATCGATGTGATCAGCCTGGCGATAGGAGACCCGGTAGAGCCGACGCCTGAGTCGGTCGTCGAAGAACTATGCCGAAGAGCGAGGGACCCCGAGAACCACCGGTACCCTACCGACGAGGAAAAAGGGATGATGGCATTCCGGAAGGAGATCTCCCGATGGTACGGCGATAGGTATGGGGTATCGCTCGACCCGGAGCGGGAAGTCCTGGGTTTGATCGGGTCTAAAGAGGGTTGCCACCATTTCGTTCTCGCAAGAATCAACCCCGGGGACATCGTTCTTATGACCGACCCGGGGTATCCGGCCTACAGGGCAAGCATAATCATGGCCGGGGGAGAACCCTATTCGGTACCTATCTTGCGAGAGAACGGGTACCTTCCGCGGCTGGAAGATGTTCCCTCGGACGTGGCCGAGAGTGCCCGCGGAATGTTTCTTAACTACCCGAATAACCCCACGGGGGCCTGCGCCGACAGGCCTTTTTTCCGCGACCTGGTCGCCTTCGCCAAGGACTACGACATCGCCGTCTGCTATGACAATCCTTACAGCGAGATTGTTTTTGGGGGTCAGGAGCGACTGAGCTTCCTGAGTGTCGAAGGGGCGAAGGACGTCGGCGTCGAGCTCAATTCCCTTTCGAAGCCTTTTAACATGACGGGCTGGCGGATTGGCATGGCGGTGGGAAATCCCGACCTTATCGCGGCGATCAGTAAAGTTAAGGAAAACACCGATTCCGGCATCTTCAATCCCATTCAGTATGCCGCCATAAAGGCTTTGAAGGACGAGTCGAAAAACATAGACAGGATGGTCGAAATCTATTCTCGGCGCAGAGCCCTTGTTCTGCAGACCCTGGATAGGATAGGCATTCGGTTCGAGCCGCCGAAAGGAACATTCTACCTCTGGGTTCCGACCCCGGAAGGCATGAGCGCACTGGAATTTACCGGAAAGCTATTCGAAAGAGCGGCCGTTGTAGTCGCAGCAGGGACGGCCTACGGAAGGTACGGCGAGGGTTATATCAGGATTTCCCTTACGGTCCCGGACGGCAGGCTTCATGAGGCAATGGAAAGGATTGAACAAGGATTTTCGTAGCGTCATCGCATACCTTGGTATCGGCTCTAACCTGGATCATCCCGTAATGCAGTGCCGAAGGGCG
>DIEZ01000048.1:0-869 GCA_002418885.1 Syntrophaceae bacterium UBA5761 | reverse complement strand
ACGGAACCGGTCGGTTGTTTGGGGCAAGACTGGTTTGTCAATGCGGCGGTCGAAATCAGGACCACGCTGAGGCCTCGAAGTCTCCTGGACGCCTTGCTGGAACTGGAGAAATCTTTGGGCAGGGTGCGGACATTTAAAGGGGGCTCACGGTCGATAGACATCGATATCCTGCTCTACGACAGGGAAANNCATCGACGAAGAGGGGCTGTCGATCCCGCATCCTGAATTACATAGGCGCCGTTTTGTGCTGGTTCCTCTTGCGGAAATTGCGTCTTATGTCATCCACCCCGTCTTTGGTATTTCAGTGAGAGGACTTCTCGACAGGCTCGAAGACCCAAAAAGGGTCATCCGGCTCGAGGATGCCCTGTAAGGATTCTTTATGCTGATCCGGGTAATTCTGGTTCTTGTAGTTTTGTATCTGTTATACCGACTGCTGAAAAGCATGGTGACTCCCTCGGTCTGGAAAGATCCTTCGAGTGAAAAAAGGCTTGAAATAAACGAAGAGCTTGTTGAAGACCCTTTCTGCCACACCTTTGTCCCGATCGGAACCGCCTTCAAAGCCGTCATTGCCGGGAAGACGGTTTACTTCTGTAGCCCGGACTGTTATGAAAAACTGATGACTGAGGAGGAATCGGGCTCATCGATGACTGGCGACAGAAAAGTGAAGTAAATTATCATCAGCTCCTTATGAGGCGATTGGGTGATTTCGCCCAAGTCGAAATGGAACTCGTCACCTCGATTCGGACAATCGCGGACATCCCTTTCAACACTATCTGTCAATGGGCCAAGCACCAAATGACGGGCGTCGGGATTGGGGCAGTTTATGAAAGACTGGAAAAATAATGTCGTATGAGTGAGGTTTGAGGAAG
>DIEZ01000015.1:19440-42140 GCA_002418885.1 Syntrophaceae bacterium UBA5761 | reverse complement strand
ATAGCCATAGCGTCACCGTGCTGGAAAAGAAAAGAGATGATAGATAGGACGTCGAAGCAGTGTTGGCTCGTTTTGGTCCCGGCAAGGGATGGCAGGTCATGGGTAGGGAAGTCGGCGGCAAGAGGTGAGGTATTGGCCGAAAAGAGCGGCTATCTGCTTCTTGAATAGCAAATGTTTAAATGTTAAGAACGTCCCCTAGTGCTATCAGGAGGTAAGAAGATGGAAACAAAACTAAACATGATTTATTGGAAAGGCGATAAATTTTGGGTAGGCAAGTTGCTCGAACATCCTGAAATAATGACCCAGGGCGAAACTCTCGAAGAACTCGAAGAAAACATGAAGGATGCCTATCTTCTCATGACCATGGAGGATGTTCCTGAAAATCACGAAGTGAAAGAATTTGCCCTGAAGCTATGAAGAGAAAAGAGCTTATCAAGAAAATCACTTCCAGCGGTTGCGAACTTGTAAGGCATGGCGGACGTCACGACCTTTACCGGAACCCAAAAAACGGGTAAAAACAGCCCATTCCAAGACATGATGAGATAGATGAACGTCTTGCAAGGCATATCATGAAAGAGTTGGAATGATAAGTAATATGAAAGAAAGATAGGGGGATAGGGGACGTTCTTAACATTTAAACTTTCCCTGGACGATTCAACCTGCTAAAGAAGTTCACACGCCGAGACTCTTCCCGGATAGATGCTCCCGGGGCAGAGGCACCATATGTTACCCCCTGCTGACCCTTACCCCTCCTCCTAACCTACCCCCACAAGTGGGGGAGGAATTTGAGGAGATGACCGCGATTGGGGGGGATTTGGAGAGACAACAAGGGAGGGGAAAGAGAAGCAAGTGGGAGGAAGAATTGGGGAGATGACTGCGGTGGGAGGAGGAAACTGGTGGGGGGGATATTCAGCGATTCCACCCCGATTTTTATCGGGGTTAGTGCGCCGGAACGACAAAGAGTGATCGGCGTGATGAGAGGGACGGAGGAGAGAATCTGATTTGATTTATTTTTTTTCTTGGTATAGCATGTCGCCCATGCATTTGTTCAGGTTTGTCTTATTGATCGTCGTGATCGTCCTAACTGTGCCGGCTGATAGTTTCGCTTTGGACCTTTTGGAGGCCTTCGGAAAGGCAAAACAAAACGACCCTGAGTACCTCGCTGTCTTCCATGACTACAAGGCGACCGAGACCCTGCGGGACCAGTCGGTCTCGAAGATACTGCCGCAGGTCAACTTGTCTTACAGCACTTCAAGGCTGGGGTTTAACCAGAATCCCAACCCCATGTACTACAATGATTACAGGACGGAGCAGACGGTGTTCTCGGTGCAGCAGAGCATCTTCAACCTGCCGAATTTTATAGAGATAAAGCAGTCGGACCTCCGCGGCAAGGCCGGAGAGATATGGTTCAGGAACGCCGAGCTCAACTTGATAAAGAGGCTCGCCGACGGCTACTTCGATTTTCTCTACGCGGAGGAGAACCTCAAGGTCTTGGATGAAGAAAAAAGGGCCATCGAGGCCCAGCTCAACATGGCAAAGAGGCTCTTCCAGGCGGGCGAGGCCACCCTCACGGACATCCACGACGCAGATGCGAGGTACTACGATGTCGAGTTTCGCCTTGCCGACGCCGAGAAGAACATGTACGCGAAGAAAAAGGTCCTTTCGAGGATGATCGGCGAGGAGCCGGTGTCCGTGGCGACGCTCGCCGAGAGGCCCCCGTTGGAGCAGATCGACCCCCAAAAGCCCGACGACTGGGTCGCTATCGCCAAGACCGAAAGCCCTTACGTGGGGTTCTATGCCCTGCAAAGGGGCGTCGCCGAGGACGAACTGAAGAAACAACAGGCCCAGTGGCTTCCCTCTCTGGCCCTTGTCGCGAACCACATAAAGACGAACACGAACGACTTCCTCCGGACGGATACCCTCTCGTATAGGACGGTGGGCATCCAGGTCAACATGAACATCCTGAGCGGAGGGTACATAACGGCAAAGATAAACGAGGCGAAAGAAAGATTCCTCCAGGCCGGGAAGGACTACGAAAAAGCCCTCTCGGAGGTGTCGCAGGGGATCGTCGAGAGTTTTTTTGGGGTGAAGTCGTCTGTTGCCGGCATCCAGTCTTCCGATTCGGCGGTAAGGGCGTCATTGCTGTCGGTGGCGTCGACGGAAAAGGGTTATCAGGCCGGGATAAGGACGTTCGTCGATGTCTTGAACGCCGAGTCGAACCTGTACAGGGCGAAGCTCAACTACCTGAAGTCAAACTACGATTACATAAAAAGTCTTGTAAGTCTTTATTTCTACGCCGGCACCGTGTCGGAGAAGCAGTTGGCGGAAATAAACGGCTGGTTGATGAGGAGATGATATGAGGATAGACTTAAATAAGCTGAAGGCGATGATGAGGGGAGATGAGACGAACGAGGTCCTCGACGTCGTCCGCTCCCATAAAAGGGTTTTCTACATGCTGCTCCTTTTCACGGCGGTCATCAACTTCATCATGATCGTGCCCGCGCTCTACATGTTCCAGATCTATGACACCGTGCTTACGAGCAGAAGTTTCGATACCCTCTTGATGCTGACCCTGATAGCCGTTTTCATGTACGCCGTCTTCGGGTTCCTCAACTGGTCGCGGTCGCAGATCCTGGTGCGGGTCAATAACGACTTCGACCAGAAGCTGAGCAACCGCACATTCCAGGCCGTTCTCTCCGGCATCATCCACACGGGCACGACGAACCCCTCGCAGGCCTTCGGAGACCTGACAAACATAAGACAGTTCATAACGGGCGCGGGCATCTTTGCCTTTCTCGACGCGCCCTTCGGCCTGATCTACCTGGTCGTGATATTTCTCATCCATCCCGTACTGGGTATCTTCGCGACCCTTGCCGGTATAATCCAGGTGGTCGGCGCGGTGATTTCGGAAAAGCTGACGAAGGAGCCGGTGAAGGCGGCGAACAAGCACTTCCAGGAAGCCCAGAACTTTCTCCAGGCGAACCTCAGGAACGCCGAGGTCATCGAAGCCATGGGCATGCACGAGAATGTAAAGAAGAAGTGGCGGGAAAAGTACGAAAAGATGCTGGCGATACAGTCCGATGCGAGCGACAACGCCGGGAAGGTCCAGGCGGTGATCAGGGCGGTGAGGATCACCGCGCAGTCCCTCATCCTCGGCCTCGGTGCATACTACGTCATAGAAAACCAAATAACGGCGGGCATGATGATCATGGGCTCTATTCTGATGGGAAGGGCCCTGGCCCCTGTCGATACGGTCGTCGGGACATGGAAGCCGTTTATAAGCGCAAGGCAGTCTTACGAGAGGCTAAGGAGCATCCTTTCGGATTATCCTTCCCCGGAAAGACACCTGCCCCTGCCCATCCCCCAGGGTTTCGTAAAAGTGGAGAACGTCGTTGCCGGTCCGAGATTACAGCAGAAGATAATCCTCAAGAACATGAGCTTCGATGCAATCCCCGGTGATGTCGTCGGTGTCATCGGCCCTACCGCTTCGGGTAAGAGTTCGCTCGCAAAACTGCTCGTCGGTGTCTGGTTGCCCTATTCGGGTACGTTCAAGCTCGACGGGGCGGACATGCACCTCTACAACAAGGACGAGATAGGCAGGTTTATCGGCTATCTGCCCCAGGACATCGAGCTCCTCTCCGGGACGGTCGCCGAGAACATCGCGAGGTTCGGCGAGATAGAGATGCAGTTCGTCATCAAAGCGGCCATGATCGCGGGCATCCACGACATGATACTCCAGTTCCCCAAGGGGTATGAGACGGATGTCGGGGAGGCGGGGGGATACCTGAGCGGCGGACAGCGGCAAAGGATCGGCCTCGCGCGGGCCTTGTACGGAGACCCGGTGCTCGTGGTGCTCGACGAGCCGAACTCGAACCTCGACGAGCAGGGTGAAGTTGCGCTCGTACGCGCTCTTATGGTCATGAAGCAGATGAAAAGGACGGTCTTTGTGATATCCCATAGGTTGAATATCCTCTCTGCTGTCAATAAAATGATGGTGATAGCCAACGGCACGGTTCAGCTCTACGGGCCGAGGGACGAGGTGATGGAGGTTCTCAGAAAGAGGGCTGAAGTGGTGGCGACGGGGAAGGCGCAAGAAAACAAAGAAGGAGACAGTGAAGAGTGGAAGCAGAGGCAGACCGGCCAGGTATAACCGAGCAGGCCGAACTGAAGACGGATACACACAAGACCATAAGGCTGTCCCTCATCGTCCTTGCCGGCACGCTCGGGATATTCCTTCTGTGGGCGGCCTTCGCCCCCCTGAATCAGGGGGCGCCGGCGGGGGGTCTCGTGAGCGTCGCCAACTACCGAAAGGTGGTCCAGCATCAGTACGGCGGCACGGTCAAGGACATCCTCGTGCGGGACGGGGAGGAAGTGAAGAAGGGGCAAGTGCTTATCAGGCTCGAGGACGCTGATGCGAAGGCGAAGTACGCCCAGATCAGGGGCGAGTACGTGACGGGGCTCGTAGTCCAGGCGAGGCTCAAGGCGGAGATGGCCTTCATGCGCAGGATCATCTATCCGCCGGAAGTGCTCGAGCTCAAGGACGAACCGGAGATAAGGCGCGTGACGGCCGCCCAGGAGGAGTTTTTCCGTGCGAGAAGGGCGAAGCTCGACACGGACAGAAAGATCGTCATGGAGTCCCTGACGGGGTTCAAGCACTACTCGGCCCAGCTCAATCAGCAGAAGGTTTCTTATGGAAAGCAGCTTACGATCATCAAGCAGCAGCTCGACTCCCTCAAAGGGCTCGCCGAAGAAGGGTACTACGCGAAGAACAGGTTCCTCGACCTCGAGAGGGCGGCGGAGGACCTGAGGGGAAAGATCGCCGAGACCTCGGCGAACCAACTCAGGGCGGAGGCGACGGTCCAGGAATACCTGATGAGGCTGAGCGCGGTCGAGAGGGACTACCTGAAAGATGTCCAGGCGGAGGTTGCGGATGTGGAGAAGAAGCTGCCGGGGATCAGGGATGCCTACTATGCGATAAAAGACGTGCTCGAAAAGACGGAGATAAAGGCACCCGACGACGGGATCGTCATGGGGCTGAGGGCGCATACGATAGGAGGGGTGATATCTCCTGGGCAGCCGATCCTCGAGATAGTCCCGAAGGATTCGGAGCTCATCGTCGAGGCGAGGCTTTCTCCCGCTCACGTGGAGGACATAAGAAAGGGGCAGACCGCGGACCTTCATTTCACGGCCCTCGACCCTAAAAAGACCCCGGTGTTCGAGGGTACGGTGATATATGTCTCCCCGGACGTGATGACCGATGAAGCTACGAAGCAGACTTACTACCTCGTGAGGGTCAAGATTAACGAAGAAACCCTCAAAAAGATAAAGGAGTTGAAGAAGGAGATCACCGCCGGGATGCCTGTTCAGGTGGTTATCAAGACGGGCAGCAGGACGTTCTTGAGCTTTCTCTTTAAACCCTTTATCGACCGACTTGCCGTTTCTTTTCTCAGGTAAATAAAAGGGGAAGCCGGCGAGGGGCGCGTCATGGCCGTTATGTGTGCTTGAATTCAGACTGCCCCGCACTCGACATGAGGAGTACGGGGCAGACTTTGGTGTAAGGTAATCGGGAACACCGTCCTTTCATTCCGGCGGACGCCGGGAGCCGGGACATATTGAATCAGCGCACTTTTTTACAGAATGGGCGGGTAATTTTTAGCACCCCTCACACTCCCATTCGGCCCTCATGTTACCCCCCTCCTAACCTCCCCCAACAAGTGGGGGAGGAAACAGTTGGGGGAGGGGGAGGAATAATTACGTTGGGACTTGTTTTATGGGTTCGGGGTTTTATAAGGCCTTCGAGGACAGGCATCGGGGCTCGCGCAGCCTGATCAAGGAGCGGTTGCGGGTCTACCTGCCCTTCGTCGAACCGCTAAAGCGATTGTATCCCGGATGTAGGGCGATCGACCTCGGTTGCGGTCGAGGCGAATGGCTGGAGTTGCTCGGCGAGGCGGGTATCGAGGCGTGCGGCGTCGATATCGACGCCGACATGGCGGTCGAATGCCGCAAACTGGGATTGAACGTAGAAGAGGGAGACGCGATCTCCTTCCTCAGAAGCATGCCCGATGAAAGTCAGGCCGTCGTCTCGGCCATCCATGTCGTGGAGCACTTGCCCTTCCCGGAGGTACAGGCCCTGGCGACGGAGGCGATGCGCGTGCTGAGGCCGGCCGGTCTCCTGATACTGGAGACGCCGAACCCGGAGAACCTCGTCGTCGCGGGTTACCACTTTTACGTCGACCCGACGCACATGCGCCCGGTGCCCCCGCAGTTGCTCTCCTTCCTTACCGAGTACTGCGGCTATTGCCGAACGAAGATACTCCGCCCTCGGGAAGACCCTTCTCTTGCCGGCGATAGGCCGTTGGGCGTTCTGGATGTTCTCGGGGGCGTGAGCGCCGACTACGCCGTCGTCGCGCAGAAGAAGGCGCCCGAAGAATGCCTTGCGCCCTTCAACCGCGCCTTCGGCGCCGCGCAGGGGATGAATATCGAGTCATTGGCGGGGCGCTACGACGCCCAGCAGAACGAGAAAATCCGGAGTATCGGCGGTATGCTCAACGAGAAAATCGACGGCATCAGGGAGATCCTCAATCGACAGATGACGACATTGCAGACGGAGCGGGATGTCCTTCAGGCGACGCTGCAGGCCGTTTACAACAGCACCTCCTGGCGTATCACCGCCCCGATGCGGCGTGCCAAGAGAGCACTGATGAAGGTCCTGCCGGGCATCAGGCGGGTGTCGGTGAAGGCCGTGCGGCTGCCTTCGCGGCTTATGCTTCCGGTCTTGACTAAGACGGCTCGGTGGGCCGCCGGGAACCCTCATCTCGTCTCTGTTGCGAACAAGCTGTTGGAACGGAGCCCCGTCCTGAGGGCATGGCTCCGCCGTCTGGTCATCACGAAAACACCTGCGCAGGTCGCTACGGCGACCGATACCGCTACGGTCGCGACGGACCTCCCCAGACCGGCACAACGCGTGTTCGAGGAACTCAAGGCGGCGCTCGGACGTGTCGCCCGCCATACGAGGGGGCAATGAGAATAGTCATCGACCTCCAGAGCCCGCAAGGGACGAGCAAGAATAGGGGGATGGGGAGATATTCGCTTTGCCTCGCCCAGGCGACGGCGAGGCTCGCGAAGGAGCATGAGATATGGATAGCCCTAAGCGGGCTCTTCCCCGACACCGTCGATGCCCTGAGGACAGCCTTCGACGGCCTGGTGCCGCCGGAACGGATAGCGGTCTGGGAGGCCCCCGGGCCGGTTGCATGGATCGACCCGAACGACGCTTGGCGCAGGGAAGCGGCCGAGCTCATCAGAGAATCGTTCATCGCCGGCCTTCGACCCGATGTCGTCCACGTGGCCAGTTTGTTCGAGGGCTTCAGCGACGACTGCGTAACCTCGGTGGGTAAAGGATATCAAGCGGCGCCGACAGCGGTTACGCTGTACGACCTCATCCCGCTTATCTTCGAAGAAACTTCCCTGCCGGACCCCCAGAGAAGGGCCTGGTATTATCAAAAGCTCCAGTGGCTCAAAAACGCCGACCTGTGGCTCGCCATCTCCGAGCACACCCGCCAGGACGCGATCGAGCACCTCGGCCTACCAGGGGATCGCGTCGTGAACATCGGCGCGGGCCTCGACCCGAAGTTCCGCCCCGTCGAGGTCGGCCCGGAAGAAGAGCGCCTCCTCCGGAGCCGTTGCGGGATCGACCGGCCTTTTGTAGCCTATACCGGGGCCATCGAATACCGGAAGAACGTGGAAGGGCTGATCCGCGCCTTTGCCCGTCTGCCCGAAGGCATACGGGAGGCCTATCAGCTTGTGATCATCTACGGTCTCCACGAGCACGACCGGAGACGACTCCTGGCGCTTGCCAAGCGGGAGGGCCTCGGTCCGCGCGACGTGGTTTTCACGGGCTATGTCCCCGACGAAGACCTGGTCGCCCTTTACAACCTGTGTGCACTCTTCGCCTTTCCCTCGCTCTACGAGGGCTTCGGCCTTCCACCGCTCGAGGCGATGGCCTGCGGCGCGCCGGTCATTTCTGCGAACACCTCCTCTCTCCCGGAGGTCGTCGGCTGGGAAAAGGCCCTCTTCGACCCGACGGCCCCGGAGGCAATAGCCGAGAAGATGCACGAGGCCTTGACCGATTCGGACTTCCGGGAAGCACTGCGGAGACACGGACTGGAGCGGGCCGGAGGCTTTTCCTGGGAGGAAAGCGCCCGCCGGGCGCTCGCGGCCTTGGAGAGCATTCACAGTGAGAGGGCCGACGTCAAGTTTCATTCGGTTTCTGTCGAACTGCCCGTGACGAAACCGAGGCTTGCCTATGTCTCGCCGCTACCCCCCGTCCGTTCGGGGATTGCCGACTACAGCCGGGAACTCCTGCCGGATTTGGCCCGTTACTACCGAATCGAGCTCATCGTGGACCAGCCGGAGGTGTCCGACCCCTGGCTCACGGCCAATTTCCCCGTCAGGACCACGGCTTGGTTCGAAGAGAACGGCGGCCTCTATGACCGCATCCTCTACCAGTTCGGCAACTCTGAACACCACAGGCACATGTTCAAGCTTATCGACAGGCACCCGGGGGTCGTCGTTCTGCATGATTTCCACCTGGGCGGCGTACTCGACCGGATGGGCAAGACCGGCTACGCGGCTGGGATCTTGCAAAAGGAGCTCTACCGCTCCCATGGCAGCGGTGCCCTTGTCGAGCTGGCGGAAATGGGAGAAGCGGCCGCCGTCGGGAAGTATCCCTGTAATTTTAGCGTGATCGAGGGCGCAGACGGCGTAATCGTTCACTCGCGGCAGGCAATCGAACTCGCAGAGCGATGGTACGGCAGTGAGACGGCGCAGGGCTGGCGTCTGCTCCCCCTTATCCGGCGGGGGGCTCCGCCGGGGGACGCCGGCAACTCTATGAAGGTTGCGGAGCAGTACCGCGATGCCGTCGAACGTTTCGCTCAAGACGGCCCCCATGCAAGCCTGCGCAGGCTGGTACAGGCCGTTGCCGACATCGACAATCCTCGTCTCCCCGGCGACGCCGACTTGGTCGCAACGGCCTCGGCGATTGCGGCGAACCGGCGGGCTAAAGCGGACACACGACAGATGTTCCTCGATGTCTCGAACATAGCGGAGATGGACGCTAAAACGGGCATTCAGAGGGTCACACGGGCGCATCTGAAAAACCTACTGAAGAAACCCCCTGACGGGTGGCGGGTCGAGCCGGTCCGGGCCCTGGCGGGTTCGAGCTATTATCATGCGCGGGCGTTCCTGTCGAGGTACTTGGACCTCCCCTCCGTCGGTTTGCCGGACGAGGTGGTCGAGATAAGAAGGGGCGACATATTCCTGGGGCTGGACCTGACGGCGCACATCGTGCCCGACTGCGTCGCATTCTTCGCAAATGCTCGAGCCCGGGGCATGCAGAGTTACTTTGTCGTCCATGACTTGTTGCCTGTCTACCATCCCGAATGGTTCTCTCCCGGCCTGAAACCGGTATTCACCCGGTGGCTCGAGACCATCGCCCGGATATCCGACGGGATCGTATGCGTATCGCGCGCGGTAGCCGACCAGCTTATCGAATGGATGGAGAATAATGTCCGCTTGCCGCGGAATGGGCCCTTGAAGGTCGGTTATTTTCACCATGGTGCCGATTTCGAGAACGCGAGGCCTGTAGACGATCAAGACATCGACCATCGATTGCTGGCGGCCCTGCCCGCCGACACCCCCATCTTCCTGATGGTCGGCACGGTGGAGCCGCGGAAGGGGCATGACCAGGCGGTCATGGCTTTCGAGGCGCTGTGGCGGTCGGGAATGGATGTGTGCCTGGTCGTTGTGGGCAAAGAGGGCTGGATGATGGAGGCCCTCGTCGAGCGCCTTCGGAACCATCCCGAGCTGGGTAAAAGGTTGTTCTGGCTCGAAGGGACGAGCGACGCCACCCTCCTCGAGCTATACCGCAGGTCTTCGGCGCTCTTGATGCCGTCCCGCGGCGAGGGGTTCGGACTCCCCCTCATCGAGGCCGCCCGGTATGGGATTCCCATCGTCGCCAGAGATATACCTGTATTCCGGGAGGTGTGCGGAGAGTGCGCGTTCTACTTCACCGGGGAGAGGCCTGAGGACCTGGCCGATGCGATCCGCGAGTGGTTGGGGCTGTGTCGCGAGGGTTGTGCCCCTTCCGTGGCGGGCATGAGGTGTCTCACCTGGGAAGAGAGCACCCAAATGCTGCTCGACGTCATCCTGGGGAACCGGTGGTACAAGAATTGGGAGCCGAGAGTATAGAGCTCCTGCACCCTCCCCTTATTCCCATCAAGGGAGGGGAAAATTATCACCCCTCCCCTGAAGGGGTTGGGGGAGGGGGACGAGAGACGCGTGGGGGAAGGATTTGGAAAGGACGACAGAAGATGGCGGGGATAGCGGTAGACGTATCTCCTCTGGCGCCGCCGAAGACCGGCATAGGGTACTATGTTCACAACCTTCTCGCCCACATACGGGACATCGACAGGGAAGACGAGTTCTATCTCTTCTCGAGGAGAAGATTTCGGCTGGACGATAGGGTTGCTCCAGCCGACAAGACCTTTGTCCGCTGCTGCCGAATCCCCCGTTACCCAAGCCCGCTTCTGTGGTACAACCTGATGCTGCCTCTTCAGGTCTCGCGGCATAGAATCGACATGCTCTATTCTCCTACCCATTATACTTCTTTGGTGACCGATGTGCCTGTCGTGTTGACGGTGTATGACCTGACGCCTCTGCTTTTCCCCGAGGCCCATCGGTGGGATACAAGGTTGATGCACAAGACCTACCTCCGGTTATCGGTAAAAAAGGCGAAGGTAATCACCACCATATCGGAATCATCGAAGAGGGATATAATCGAGCTCCTCCACGTTCCCGAAGAAAAAGTGAGGATCGTGTACCCGGGGGTCGAAAGGAGGTTTGCGCCGATACCCGATGAAGACCGTCTCCGGAGAGTCGCCGAGAAGTACGGCCTGCCGGAAAAATTCATCCTTTTCGTGGGGACCTTAGAACCGCGGAAAAACCTCGTCACCCTGATAAAGGCCTTTGCCGGCTTGAAAAAAAGGGGCATCCCGCACAGATTGGTCGTCGTCGGGAAGGAAGGATGGCTTTATGACCCTGTTTTCCAGGCCTTACGTGACGTAGGCCTTCGGGAAGAGGTGTTGTTTACCGGGTATGTGGACGAAGCAGACCTGCCGGCGCTGTATAATTTAGCTTGTGTTTTTGTGATGCCCTCATTATATGAAGGCTTTGGTCTATCGTTACTCGAGGCGATGGCCTGCGGTTGTTGCGTGGTCGCTTCTGATTGCTCGTCAGTCCCGGAAGCCGTGGGCGACGCCGCCCTGTTGTTCAACCCTCATAGCGTACAGGAATTGGAAGGGCGTATTCTAAGAATTCTCGAAGACGGTGGCCTGAGAAAAGAGTTGAGGGAAAAAGCCGTCGTGAGGGCGGGGCGGTTCAACTGGCGGAGAAGCGCTGAGGAGATGCTCGGGATATTCAGGGAGGTTGCGGGATAGCATGGGCAAGCGGGCGCTCATCACCGGTATCGTGGGGCAGGACGGCTCATACCTTGCCAAACTTTTACTGGAAAAGGGGTACGAGGTCTGGGGTGGAGACCGCAGGGGCGGCGATGGGAGCTACCGGTTCAAAGAGCTCGGCATCGAAAGAGACGTAGACGTCGTTTCTATGGATCTCCTCGAATTCACGAACATCTACAAGGTCATCGAGAAGGTCGAGCCCGACGAAGTTTACAACCTGGCGGCCCAGAGCTTTGTGCAGGCGTCTTTCGAAATACCGATCATGACCGTCGATGTCAACGCCCTTGGCGCCCTGAGGCTCTTAGAGGTCCTGCGTTGTCTGAGGCCCGGGGCGAAGTTCTATCAGGCGTCGACGAGTGAGATGTTCGGCAACACCCGGGAAACGCCGCAGACGGAGAAAACGCCTTTCTATCCCAGGAGCCCTTACGGTGCGGCGAAGCTCTTTGCGCACTGGATTACAGTGAACTACAGAGAATCTTACGGGATGTTCGCCTGTTCCGGCATCCTTTTCAACCACGAATCCCCTCTGCGGGGGCCGGAATTCGTCACCAGGAAGATTACCCACGGGTTGGCAAGGGTCAAATACGGGTTGCAGGACAGACTTTTATTGGGTAACCTGGACGCCAAGAGAGACTGGGGGTACGCGCCGGAATACGTAGAAGGCATATGGTTGATGTTGCAGCAGGGCGAGGCGGACGATTATGTCCTTGCGACGGGAGAGGCCCACTCGGTGCGGGAATTCGTAGAAAAGGCGGCGGAGGTAGCCGGTTTCGACATACGCTGGGAGGGGAAAGGGGCCGAAGCCAGGGGAATAGACAGAAGGTCGGGCAAGGTGGTCGTCGAAGTTTCTCCTGAATTCTACAGGCCGGCGGAGGTCGGCGTCTTGATCGGAAACCCGCAGAAGGCGATGGAAAAGCTGGGATGGAGGCCGCGGACGCATTTTGAAGAGCTGGTAAGAATAATGATGGAAGCGGACTTGGGAAGGGTGTCACAGGAAAGCAAGAGATGAGGGTCCTGCAGTTCGGTAAATTCTACCCGCCGGACATCGGTGGGATAGAAACGGCTATCCGTGGAATGACAGAGGAGCTCAACAGAAGGGGCGTGAGGTGCGACGTCCTTTGCTCCAACAGCGCCAACGAATACAGAGAGGAAACGATAAACGGCTATAAGGTTTACAGGACGAAGAGTTACGGCAAGGTAGCCTCGACCTCCATCAGTCCGCAGATGGTCTTCAAGCTGAGAGAGATAGTCGGCCGGTATGACGTAATCCATGTCCACCACCCGGACCCGATGGCGAACCTGGCCTTGTTCTTGGTAAATCCGAAAAGGCAGAAGGTCGTCGTCCATTGGCATAGTGACATCGTAAACCACAGGTTCTTGCTCCGGTTCTATAAGCCTTTGCTTCTCTGGATGCTGAAGAGGGCGGATGCCGTCGTGGTTGCGTCGCCCCTGTACGTCGAAGGGTCTCCTTTTCTGCGGAAGTTCAGGGCCAAGGTCGAGATAGCCCCTTATGAGGTCGAAAGGTTGGCCCATGACGAAGAAAAGGTCAAAGAGATAAAAAGTAAGTTTGCGGGCAAGAAGATAGTGTTTTCCCTGGGGAGGTTCGTCTATTACAAGGGCTTCGAATACCTGATAGAAGCGGCGGAGTACTTAGACGACAGGTATGTGGTGCTCCTGGGTGGGGCAGGGCCGGAAGAAGAAAAATTGAGGCCTCTGGCCGAGGAACACAAGAACAGGGTGTTTCTTTTAGGCGAGATTTCCCGGGAAGACCTGGGGAGTTACTACAAGGCCTGCGACGTCTTCTGCTTGCCTTCCGTCGAGAGGTCCGAGGCCTTCGGGATCGCGATGGTCGAGGCAATGAGCTTCGGAAAGCCCGTGGTGGCCACTAAAATCCCCCACTCCGGCGTCCAATGGGTCAACCGGCACAAGGTTACGGGTTTGAACGTGGAGCCCAAGAACCCCAAGGCCCTGGCCTATGCGATAAGGCAGATACTGGAGAATAAACAACTTTACAGAAGGATGTCGGAGAACGCCCTGAAGAGATACAGGGAGAAGTTCAGCGTAGAAAAAGAGTCAGAAAGCAGGCCTGCCGCATCTTCCGTCGTATCAAGCGCAGTATAAATCCCCTCGATAAGACTTGCCGCCGTAACGGCCCTATGATTTTGCAGATTCAGGCGTTCCGTGGTAGTATCCCGGGGCCGCGAGCGGCGAAGACGACGAACCCGAAATCATGGATGGATTGGACTTATGGACGCCCTTGTTCAGAATTTTTCCTATTACAAAGACCTGGTTCTCGTCTTGACGGCAAAGGAGATAAAAGTCAAATACAAAAACAGTCTCCTCGGCTATGTCTGGTCCGTCCTGAACCCCCTGTGCTTGGCGGTTGTGTTCTATTTTGCCTTCAAGTTCGTGATGAAGGTGCCCGTGGAGAACTTCACCCTCTTCTTGATCTCAGGGCTCTTCCCGTGGCAATGGTTCTCGACCTCCGTCAACGCCTCTATCACGGCGCTCTTAGGTAACGCGTCGCTCGTAAAGAAAGTCAGCTTCCCCAGGTACTTCATCCCCCTCGCCACGGTCCTCAACGACACCTTTCATTTCGTCGTGTCTCTTCCCATCGTCTTCGGTTTCGTGGTCTTCTACAAGGTCCACCTGACGGCGGCATGGGTCTACGGGATTCCCCTGTTGATGGTATCTCAGTTCTTCATGACCTACGGGTGCGCCCTCGCCGTATCGGCACTAAACCTTTTCTTCCGGGACCTGGAAAGACTGGTGATGATAGGTTTGACCGTCCTCTTTTACATGACACCCATCATCTACGACATGAGCCTCGTCCCCGAGGGGTTCAGGCAGTATTTCCTGTTGAATCCGCTTTTCGGCATCATCGAGGGCTGGCACAGTCTATTCCTGCGGGGGCATGTGGACTGGGGTCTTTACCTCGTTTCTCTTTTGCAATCCTTGGTCATATTCGGCGTCGGGTTTGCGTTATTCAAGAAACTTTCCTGGAAGTTTGCGGAGGTCCTTTGAAAGAGCCTGTCATCGTCTTCGACGGCGTGACGAAGACCTACCCTTACTACGGTTACATAACCGCCGGCCTGAAGATGTTTCTTTTCAATCTTCCCGAGGCCATAAACCACACCAAAAAGAGCTTTACCGCCCTCAGAGAGATTTCTTTCGAAGTCTGCGGGGGTGAGTGCTTTGGGGTCGTCGGGAATAACGGCGCCGGGAAAAGCACCCTCTTAGGGCTTGCTGCGGGGGCGCTGAAACCGGACAAGGGCACCATTGAGATAAAGGGCAGGGTCTCGCCTTTGCTCGAGCTGGGTGCCGGGTTTCATCCCGAGCTCACGGGCAGGGAAAACATAGTCCTGAACGGGGTGTTGCTGGGGATGACGAGGAAGAGGGTTGTCCGGAAGATGGACGAGATCATAGGGTTTTCCGAACTCGAAGAGTTCATCGACCAGCCGCTCAGGACCTACTCTTCGGGGATGGTGACGCGGCTCGGCTTCTCTGTGATCGCCCATCTCGACCCGGAAATACTCCTCGTGGACGAGGTGCTCGCGGTAGGGGACATAAACTTTCAAAAAAAGTGCATGGACAAGATAATGGGTTTCAGGGCAAACGGGGTTACGATGGTCCTCGTCTCTCACAGTCTCGATCAGGTACAGAGACTCTGCGACAGGGCGATGTGGATAGACCATCACGAGATAAGGGCGATAGGGGAACCGGCGGCGGTTTGTCAGGCCTACCAGGGAGGATAGAATTGGAGCCCGGAGCCTGCTACCGGTGAAAGAGGCCCTCATAAAAGCAGAGAGAATCTTCTTTGAAGAACGCCTTCCCAAAAAAGCTGACCCTCCTGGCGGGCGACGCGGTGCTGATCGTGGCCGCCCTGTATACGGCCCCCGCCCTCCGGTTCGGGTCCTTCTTCGATTTCGGTAGACTCTTCGGCCCGGCGGAGGCCTTCTCCGTGGTGAGTTACCTCTTTTTCTTCTACGTCTTCGACCTCTACAACCTGGAGGAACGGTTCAGCCGCGGTGCCTTCGTCATCCGGTTCGGCGCCTCTATCGTGGCCGCGGGCATCTTCGTCGCAGCGGGTTTTTTTCTCTTCCGTGTGCGGCTCTACAGCGTGGGCATCTTTTTCCTCGACGGCGTGCTCATCTTTTTCTTCTGCATGGCCTGGCGGCTTGTGTTCGAGCAGGTACGTGAGCGGGCAGGGCGGCCGCTGCGGCTGGCCGTTCTTGGCGCCGGGGAAGCGGGGCAGGAGTTCTACGAAATGGTGAAGGGGAAAAGAGACTACGAAGTCGTCGGTTTTCTGGACGACGACGAGGAGAAATGGGGGGGCGCCGTGGGGACCGTGCCGGTCCTTGGTGGGAGCGACCTTTTGCCGTCCCTCGTCCGTGAACGGCAGGTCGACAGGGTCATCCTGGCGGTCACCCACGCCATCCCGCCGGGGGTGTACAAGAAGCTCATCGAGGCGAAGTTCTCCGGCGTCAATGTCTATGAGATGCCCGCGTTCTACGAGATGGTGGCGGAGAAGATCCCGGTCCGTCACATAAGCGACCTCCGGCTTACGCACTCGACCATGTCCGGTGCGCGGCGGAGCGTTTACACGCGCAGGGTGAAGCGGGTTGTCGATGTCTCCCTCTCTCTCTGCGGCCTGGTTGTATCACTGCCCCTGATGGCCCTCCTCTGCATAGCAGTCCGGCTTGACTCACCGGGCCCGGCACTGTTCGTCCAGAGGCGCGTCGGGCGGCAGGAAAGACCTTTTGACCTTTACAAATTCCGGACCATGCGGCATGGTTCCGAGAACGAGCGCGCGTATGCCGGGCGCAGGGACGACCCCCGGATCACGCGGGTGGGCAGGGCGCTGAGGTTTTTCCGGCTCGATGAACTGCCGCAGCTCTGGAATGTACTGAAGGGAGAGATGAGCTTGATCGGGCCGCGGGCGCTCATGGAGGAGGAGGTGCGGGAATTCAACCCCGCTGTTCCCTGCTTCAGCCTGCGACACACCGTCCGGCCGGGGATCACAGGGTGGGCGCAGGTGAATTACCGCCACGGCGCCACAAAGGAAGACGCCCTGGAGAAGCTCCAGTATGACCTGTACTACCTGAAGAACATGTCCTTTCTGCTCGACCTCGACATCCTGCTGAGGACGGTGCGGGTGGTGCTCTTCGGGAGGGGGGCACGTTGAAAAAGTGACGAAGAAACGGCGCCTTATCCTTGTCTTTATCATTCTTTTTCTCCCCTCGCCGTCCTTTGCAGAAGGCGACGAGGTGCGGAAGTCGGACACGATCACCGTCTACCTGGAAAACGACCTCTTCGGTTTCGACAACCACGACCGCTACTACACCCACGGGACGAAGATCTCCTGGGCCTCCCGGGACCTCACAGAGTACCGGGACATCGTTCGTGGGCCGGCCTGGGTGTTGCGGCTGATGGAGCGGCTGCCCTTCGTCAACGATGCGGGAGACGTGCGCACGGTTTCCTTATCCCTTGGTCAGAACATATACACACCGGAGAACAAGCAGCGGACCGACCTGATCCCGGACGACCGTCCTTATGCGGGGATCACCTACCTGGGGTTTGGGCTCCATAGCAGAAACCGGAACCGGATGGATACCCTCGAATTGGACCTCGGCATCGTCGGCCGCCATTCCTACGCGGAGGACTGCCAGAAGGAGCTTCACAAGTGGACGGATTCACCCGAGCCGATGGGGTGGGCTCACCAACTCCACGACGAGCCCGTGCTGAACGTCTACTATGAGCGCAGGTGGAGGACGTTGCAGGCCGGCGGCCCTGGTGGGTTGGGGTTCGACTTCATTCCCCACGCGGGCGTCGCCGCGGGGAATGTCTACACGGGGGCGAATATGGGCGGCCAGGTTCGTTTCGGTTGGAACGTCCCGAGTGATTTCGGGACGTATCTGATACGGCCGGGGTCGGGCGGCAACGCCCCCGTCGACGAAACCGACCCCCGGTTTTCACGGCTTTCGCGCCGTTTCGGCATCCATCTCTTCTTCGCCGTCGACGGAAACGCCGTGGCCAGGAACATCTTGCTCGACGGGAATACCTTCCGGGACAGCCACAGCGTAAGCAAGAAACCCTTCGTCGCCGACATCATCGGCGGCATCGGGATGATCATCCACCGGTTCAAGATAACCTATTCCTACGTTCACCGGACAAAGGAATTCGACACCCAAAGGGAGGCCCAGAATTTCGGGGCCGTCTCCGTGTCGTTCACCTTCTGACCCGACTCCTCAAAACCCCTTTCTTATTTCTCCTTCGCCGGTTTTGCTTCCTCCTCCGAGGCAGGCAGAAAGACGTGGAAGGTCGAGCCCTTCCCCGGTTCCGACTCCACCGAGATATGGCCGTCGTGGTTTTTGATGATGGAACGACACACGGAAAGGCCGAGCCCCGCCCCGAGGCCTTTCTTTCCGGAATCTGCTTTCGTCGTAAAATAGGGGTCGAATATCCTGTCGATGTGCTCTTTCGCTATTCCGCTGCCCGTGTCCTTCAGGGAGACCTTGATGTACCTGCCCGGCTTGATATCGGCGGAGTTGCCTTCCCGTATCACCGCGTTCTCGGCCCGAAGCTCCAACTTCCCCCCGTCGGGCATGGCCTCGACGGCATTCATGATCAGGCTTTCGAATACCTGCCTGATCTGGGTGCTGTCGACCCGGGCAGGCCACAGATCCTCCGGGATGGAAGCGCTGCATTCTACTCCCGATTCGGGTGGGATGTTCTGAAGGGCCTTCTGAAGAACGGGGATGATGCTTTCCGTCTTTCTCAGTGGACGCCCGCCTTTTGCGTAGGTCACCAGTTTGAAGGAGAGCTCCTTCGCGAGCAGACTGGCCTTTTCCGCGGCCGTCAGCGCCTGTTCCATGGTTTCGTCTTCCTCGGGCGTGGAAAGTTTCGCGAGGAAGATGCCGCGAAGGATGGTGGAGATCAGGGCGTCGAAATCCCGGGCTACGCCGCCCGCGAAGGTGGCGAGGGATTCCAGTTTTTTCAGGTTCACCAGGTTCTCTTCCGCCTCTTTCTCCTTCGTTACGTCTTCCAAGACCTCGATCGCCCCGTCTATTTCGCCGCGGCTGTCCCGGATCACCGAGGCCGTGAACCGTATCCACCGGCCGCCGTCTCCCATGTCGGGGAAGAAGTCCGTCTTTACCTCGACTCGATCCCGCTCTGTAGGATTCTCGTCTTCTCCCGCGTCCCGGCGGGAATACGTCCCCGCCGCTCCGTCCATGGCAAGGTCCGCCATGCAGGGTCTTTCCGTCTTGTAGAACGGCCGCCAGTGGTCCCTGGTGCCGATGACGTCCTCTGCCTTGACCCCCGTCAGCTTCTCCATCGCCCGGTTCCAGTAGATGACCCTGTGGTCTCTACCGATGACAAAGGTGGGAGCGGGAGAGCTCTCGAAGACGCTGTTCAACCTCTTCTCTACCCTTCTTCTCGACAGTGCCGAATAGAAAAGCGACAAGAACGCGACAAGGCCGATGCCTATGATGAATATCATAAGAAGATTCATGACCGATAACTCATCTTTCCGTTTGTTACAAGTTACCTTACAACACACATCCCATCAAGAGCAACAATATCCCGCGAACACTCGGCCGCTCGCTGATGTCTTCGAAAGGGCTTTCGGCGTAGTCAAAGCGGTAAACCCCTGCAAGAAAAATTCAGTTATTATGAGAAGATAGATGCTTGCGGGAGTCGAATGGGGGGATAAATGGATGGACAAACCAGTCAAAGTCAGCTATATCGTTATACGGAAAAAATTCTGTCCGAATATCGAAGCCGCTTATGACGTCGGTTTCGCCGGGTTCAGCGAAAGGGGAGGCGCGATGCGGTGGGTCCTGTTCAGCGACCTCGACGGAAGTCTTCTGAATCATGACGACTATTCCTTCGCAGAAGCGTGCCCCGCCCTGGAAAAAATCAAGAGATTCGGAATCCCTCTGATCCTTACCACGAGTAAGACACGCCGGGAGGTCGAGGCCATCCTGGCTGAAATGGATTTGCTGGAACCCTTCATCGTGGAGAACGGCGCCGCCCTGTTCTTTCCCGCCCGATACCGGGGATGGGACCTTGCTGGCGGGGTAAGATTCCAGTCTTATGTCGTTTTCAAACTCGGCGTTTCCTACGCCGAGGTCAGGGCTTTCGTGAAGAGGACGGCGTCCCGTTTCGGTGTCAAGGGATTCGGGGATTGGTCGGTCGAGGAGATCGTGGAGATAACCGGCCTCCCCCCGGAAAAGGTCAGGCTGGCGAAGGAAAGGGAGTTCACGGAACCCTTTCTGCCCGGCGATGAAAAGGAGATGGAAGAGCTGAGGCGCCTCGCCCTGAAGGAGGGGATTACGATCACCCGGGGAGGGATGTTCCACCATTTCATCGGATCCGGTCAGGATAAGGGAAAAGCCGTCAAGGTCGCGCAGGGACTGTTCCGGCGTAATTGGGGGGACGGCGTCCGGTTTATCGGAATCGGAGACAGCGCCAATGACATCCCCATGCTCGAGCGCGTCGACGTTCCCGTTCTGATCCCCCATCTCGACGGCAGTTTCGAACGGGTGGACCTGCCGAACCTGATCAGGGCCTCTTCACCCGGGAGCAGGGGTTGGAACGAGGCCGTGTGGGGTATACTGAATGACGTTGAGAGATTCCGCGATTGATATCTACAGGGAAGCCCTGAAGGCGGTCTCGCCGCTCAGCCTCATCGAGGCTGCATTGAAGGTTGAGCCGGACGCCCTTCTGGTCCGGGGAACCGCATACCCGCTGCGTAACGGTCAGGGTATTCACGTCTTCGGGAGCGGCAAGGCTGCGGTCGAATCGGCCCTGGCCGTCGAGAAGATTCTGGGTGACCGCATCGCAGAGGGCCTCGTCGTTTCCAGTTACGAAGGAAAAGGCCCGAAAAAGATAGAGACGGTGAAGGGCTCGCATCCCGTCCCGACGCAGGAGAGCGTCCGCGCCGCCGAATTGCTCATCGAGAAACTCTCCGCCCTTTCGGAAGATGATTTCTTCATCTACCTGCTGTCGGGGGGCAGTTCCGCTCTCGTGGAAAAACCGACCTCTCCGGTGACGCTTGATGCCATGCAGGAAACCAACCGCCTCCTCCTTGAAGGTGCAGTGCCCATCGGGGAAATGAACGTGGTAAGAAAGCACCTTTCCCTGGTGAAGGGAGGGAGGCTCGGAGACCTGACCCGCGCGAAAGGGGTGGTTCTCGTCGTGTCCGACGTTATCGGAGACGGGCTGGACACGATCGGTTCCGGGCCCTTTTTCCCCGACCCGTCGAGCTACCGGGACGCCCGGGACGTCCTGTTGCGGTACGGCCTGTGGCAGCGGGTACCCGCACCGGTGAAGGCCTTGATCGCCGAGGGAATCGCCGGGACGGTGCCCGAGACGCCCAAGAGGCCGAACAAGAACATCGGGCACCACATCATCGGGAATAATCTTCTGTTGCTGGAACGGGCGAAAGAAAAGGCCGAGACCCTCGGGTGGACGGCCCATATCATGACGTCCCGCCTGAGGGGAGAGGCCCGGGAGGTGGCCAAGGCGATCGTCTCTCGGGGGGAGGAGATACTGGAGACCGGACAGCCATTCGTCCCTCCTGTGTGCCTTCTTTTCGGCGGGGAGACGACCGTCACAGTCCGGGGGAACGGGAAGGGCGGGAGAAACCAGGAGATGTGCCTGGCGGCCCTCCGGGAAATCCGCGACAGGAATGATGTCCTGCTCCTTAGTGCCGGGTCAGACGGCATAGACGGGAATTCCGATGCCGCGGGTGCGGTTGTCGACTGCGGGAGTTACGAGAGGGCCTGCAACCTCGGGCTGATCATAGAAGACTATTTGAGCCGGAACGATTCGAACGCGTTCCTCCGCCGGACCGGGGACCTCATCGTCACCGGTCCCACGGGAACGAACGTCATGGACATCACACTGCTGCTTGTCGGAAGGGAGGCTTCATGATTGCCAAGCAAAGATTCTCCACGGCGCTCAGGGATCACGTCAGGAAGAGGATCGAACGGCTGGGATATGCGGATATCGTCGTCGGCGTTCCCTGTTATCACAGCGGCGCCACTATTCAGCACGTCGTCAAGGCCATCCTGACGGGCCTTGAAAAGCATTACCGCGATTACAAGGCGGTCGTCATGATTTCCGACGGAGGTTCGACGGACGACACGAGGGACCTCGCCCGTGCCATCGAGGCTAACTCCTATAGCATCGAAAAGATCGTGACGGTCTACAGGGGGGTGCCGGGGAAGGGTTCCAGCCTGCGGGCGGTCTTCGAGGTGGCGCAGTTCCTCAAGGCAAAGGCGGCGGCCGTCTTCGATTCCGACCTCATTTCGATCACCCCGGAATGGGTTCGGAACACCCTGGAACCTATCTTTCAGGGCTACGATTATGCGGCACCCGATTACAACCGCTACAAGTTCGACGGCACCATCACCAACACCATCGCCTACAACTTGACCCGGACCCTCTACGGCTACAGAATCCGGCAGCCCATCGGCGGAGACTTCGGCCTGTCCCTTCCTCTGATCAGGTATTACCTCGACCAGGACGTCTGGGAATCGGACGTCGCGAAGTTCGGAATCGATATCTGGATGACCACCACGGCCGTCGTCGGCGGTTTCAATATCTGCCAGTCGAGGTTGGGGGTGAAGATCCACGGAGAAAAAGACCCTTCGGCCGACCTGGGCCCCATGTTCCGCCAGGTCGTGGGCACCACGTTCCAGCTCATGGAGCGCTATGAGGACTACTGGCGGGGAGTCCGGGGGTCTAAAGACGTTCCGGTTTTCGGGTCCTATATAGGGCAGGAGCCCCCTCCCTTCGAGATCGACCAGGACAGCCTCATCGAATACTTCAAGGTCGGCTTCAGAAACTTCGGCGGGATGTGGGAGAAATTCATCGAGAGAAAAGATTACAAGGCCGTCAGGCAACTGGCCAGGTGCACCGACCGGGACGAGTTCTGTATGCCTATGGAATGCTGGGTGAGGATCGTCTACCGGTACGTGGATGCCTTCCGTGCCACCCCCCGGCAGCGCTTCAAGGTATTGGACACCATGATCCCCCTCTATTACGGACGGGTGGCCTCCCTGGTAAATGAACTGAAAGACAAGAACCATGCTCAGGCCGAAGAGCATTTCGAAAGGCAGGCCCGGGAATTTGAAGAACGGAAGGATTACCTGCTGAAACTGTGGAAGAAGGGAGGGT
>DIEZ01000015.1:13137-19411 GCA_002418885.1 Syntrophaceae bacterium UBA5761 | reverse complement strand
TTGAAGAGCTGGAGGCCGAGCTGAAGTCGTTCTCGAGACGGAGACAGATGGTATTGCTGCTTCCCGCCCTCTTCTCCGAATTCGAAACGCCCGCCATGCCCCGAATCATCCAGGAACTCCAGGGGGTAGATTACCTGCAGCACATCGTCCTTTCCCTTGACCGGGCGGGAGAAAGGGAGTTCCGGGAGGCCCGGGAGAAGATGTCCGTTCTTTCGGCGGACGTGAAAATCGTCTGGCACGACGGGCCGAGGATGCAAAAGTTCTACAAAGAACTGAAGAAGAACGATTTCGACCTGAAGATGCCCGGAAAGGGGA
Source organism: Syntrophaceae bacterium UBA5761 (assembly GCA_002418885.1). Taxonomy (GTDB): domain Bacteria; phylum Desulfobacterota; class Syntrophia; order Syntrophales; family UBA4778; genus UBA2207. The sequence goes on along the minus strand of DIEZ01000015.1, from coordinate 19,096 downwards.
GGTCCGTCTGGATGACCCTCGGGTACATTTTGTCGCACAGGAACGTCTACGCCATCGCCCTGCACGATTGCGACATCGTCAATTATAGGCGGGAGATCGTCGCCAGGCTTTTCTATCCCGTCGTTCACCCGGCGATGGACTTCGAGTTCAGCAAGGGGTATTACGCGCGGGTGACGGACAGGATCTACGGGCGGGTCACGCGACTCTTCTACACGCCTTTGATCCGGACACTGAAACGCATCCTGGGGTACAGTCCTTTCCTCGAATTCCTCGACAGTTTCCGGTACCCCCTCTCGGGGGAATTCGCGCTCATCAGCCCTCTTGCCCGGGGAATACGGATCTCTCCCACCTGGGGCCTCGAGGTCTCCCTCCTGAGCGAGGTGTACCAGAACACTACGGTGCAGCGCGTCTGCCAGGTCGAGATCATCGAAACTTACGAACACAAACACCAGATTTTGCAGAAGGAAAAGCCCGAAGAGGGCTTGATCCGTATGGCAAGCGATATCGCCAAGGCCCTCTTCCGGGTGCTTAGTCAGGACGGCATCGTGATGAGCAGATCTTTCTTCAGGACGCTCTGCTCAGCCTACTTTCAGGAATCGCTGGTGGCCGTCGAAAAATACCACGCTCTGGCCCTCGTGAATGGGCTGACCTACGACCGGCACGAGGAGATCGAGGCGGTGGAAGCCTTCACCGGGTCTCTGGGAAGGGCCGTGAACGAATTCGTCAAAAACCCCATAGGGATCCCCATGATGCCCGGCTGGGTCCGTGTGGCGGCGGCCATCCCGGACTTCGCGGACAGGGTCTGCGAGGCCGTCGAACTGGACAATGAATAGACGTCCACGAAAAGGCGTCCGGTCCGGCAATCCCGGCCGGACGACCCCCGCAAACGGTGCAAGAAAGGGATAATACCGTAAGCGCTGGAAAGGTGATGAAAGACGACCCTCTTTTAAGCATGTCGCTCGACGTCATCAGGGACTGCGTCGTCGCAAACGGCGCCGTCGTGGCGGCGAACAGCGACAGGCCCGATTATCCCCGCGATGTCCAGAGCTACCGTTACGTCTGGCCGAGAGACGCCGCCTTCATGTGCGTCGCCGCCCGCCGGGCGGGCATCCGGGATTTCCAGGAGGGCTTCTTCCGCTGGCTGCTCCACCGGGCGGAAGGTCTGCGGGAATCCGGACTTCTGTTCCAGAACTACTATGTGAACGGGCCGAAGAGATGGCTCGGCCTGCAGGTCGACCAGAACGGGACGACCCTCTGGGCCCTGGACGATTTCTACGGCGGCGATTACCCGGTGGACATCCGGGACCTTGTCAGACGCCTGGCCGAAGGCATCCTCTCCGTCTGGGGAAAGGGGTTCTTCTCGACGCTTACCCAGGACCTCTGGGAGGAGAGATACGCCTATCCCGACCTCGAACAATTCCACAGCTATTCCCTGGCCGCCTGCATCAAGGGGCTTCGGTGCGCCGCAGCCCTGGACGAGGCCTACCTCGGGCCTGCTGCCGACATGGAAATCGCACTGAAAGAGGCAAACAGAAAAGGTTTTGTTCGGACGGCGGGAAAACTGCGGGACACGGCCTGCGACGCCTCTCTCCTCGGCCTCGTCTGGCCATTCGAGATCCACGCGCCCCGCGATCCGCTCGTCGACCGGTTCATCGGAGCCGTCGAAAAGCGGCTTACCGTTAGAGGCGGCATCCGGCGCTACGAGAACGACTGCTACGACGGCCATCGGCAGCGCGGCATCGACTCGAGACGGGGTGGCGGCGCCTGGCCGATCCTCCACTTTTGGCTCGCTATCGTGCTCTGCCTTAGGGGCGAGCACGAAAAGGCGCGTGCTTACGCGGATCATGTAATCCGGCGCGTCCGGGACCATCTCCTGCCGGAGCAGCTCTTCGACAACGACATCCAGGAAGGCATCAAGCCCCTGGGATGGAGCCATGCCATGTACATCCTTTACAGGACGATGGCTGATGAGCCGGGATTACGGTGAATGTTACGATAAGAGGCAATTCCTGCTATGAAAAAGTTTGAGACAGAGGTACGGCTGAGCAGGGAAATGGGCCTGATGGACGCCACGATGATCGGCGTCGGGGCCATGATCGGTGCGGGAATATTTGTCCTGATCGGCATTGCCGCGGGCGTCGCCGGCCCGGCGCTCATTCTGGCCTTCGTTCTCAACGGCATCGTGGCCCTGCTGACGGCTATGTCCTACGCCGAGCTGGGTTCCTGTTTCCACGACGCCGGCGGCGGCTACCTCTGGGTCAAGGAAGGGCTCCCGAAGTGGAACGGTTTTCTCTCCGGGTGGATGAGCTGGTTTGCCCACGCCGTGGCCTGCAGCCTTTACGCCCTGGGCTTCGGGGCCTATTTCGGGCATGTCTTTCACGAAATCGGGATGAGTCTACCTGCTTGGGGATTCCTGTCGCCCCAGAAAATTTTGGCGGTGTGCGTGGCCGTCGCCTTCGCCTGGGTGAACTACCGGGGTGCCTCAGAGACGGGGAAGATAGGAAACCTGGTTACTATCACCAAGATCATCATTCTCGTTGTCTTTGTCGGCTTCGGGCTGGAGATGATGTTCCGCACGCCTGACTGGCAATCTCACTTCGAGCCTTTCATGGCGAAAGGCTGGGGCGGTGTCTTCCAGGCAATGGGCCTCACCTTCATCGCCTTTCAGGGATTCGAGGTTATATCCCAGAGTTCAGAGGAGATCGAGAACCCCCGGAAAAACATCCCGCGGGCCGTCTTCCTTTCCCTGGCGATCGTCGTGCCGATCTATCTTTGCGTCGCCGTCGCGGCCCTGGGGTCAGTCACCCCGGCCGGATCGACCCCGTGGGACTACCTGGCAAGCCATAAGGAGCTTGCCCTCGTGGAGGTGTCCCGGCAATTCTTCACCGGTGGCGGTGTCATGATCCTGGTGGGTGGCCTGATCTCCACCATGTCCGCCCTGAACGCGACCATCTATTCCTCTTCCCGCGTCGCCTTTGCCATGGGACGGGACCGCAATTTCCCTGCCTTCTTCAGCAAGGTCAGCGAGAAAAATTTCACCCCCCACTGGGCCATCCTCGTATCGCTGTTTATCATCGTGCTCATTTCGGTCTCCCTTCCCATCGAGGATGTAGCGAGTGCAGCGGATATCATGTTCCTCTTGCTTTTCCTCCAGGTCAACATCGCCATGATCCGTCTGCGAAAATTGCGGCCCGACCTGGACCGCGGCTTCATGGTTCCGCTATATCCGTGGCTGTCGATCGTCGGGATCGTCATGCTGCTCTTCCTTGCCATCGATATGTTTCAATACAGTTACATGGCTTGGATCGCCGCCGCGGCCTGGATCTTCATTGGGCTTGCCGTGTATAAAGGGTACGCCTCCCGCCGGGAGGTGCTCCACGTACAAAAGGTACAATCCCTGGAGCGGATCGAGAAGCAGGAGTACCGTATCCTGACCTGCCTTTCCAGTCCGCGGACCGCGGCCAGCCTGACACATGTTGCCTTGGCCCTCGCCAAGAAGCACCAGTCCGAAATCGTCTTCCTGAACATCGTGGAAGTCCATGAAGGGCAGCAGCTTGTCGCAGGGATCGCTGAAGCCCGGGCGGACCAGCCCTTGCTGCAGGAGGCCGAAGCCCTGGCGGCGGAAGCCGACGTTCCCGCCCGTACTATAGTCAGGGTCTCGCACCGCCTCTCGAAGGGGATCGTCGATACGGCGAGGGAGGAAAACTGCAATGTCATCGTGATGGGAAGGCAGCAGAAGCCCGATTTCTTGGAACGGGCCTTCTCTTCTTTCATCGACACCATTCTTTATGAGTTGCCGAGTGAGATCGCCGTTCTTCACGGCGCTTTTCGCCATGAGGATGTTAAAAAAATTGTGGTCCCTTTCGGCATCGATATACACAGCCGCCTGGCCATGGAGTTCTCCTCTGTGCTGGCGGATTACTTCAATGCCGATGTGACCGTCACGGTTGTGTTCGACCCGATGATGACTAAAGTGGAACAGGAAACCCGGCTGGACCAGGTCCACGAAGAAGTCCTCCGGAGCACCCCGACGGCATCCGTAGAGGTCATCCGCAGGCAAAACGTACTGGCGGCTGTCGTCAAAAAATCGAAGGAAGCGGACCTGATGGTCATGGGCGGGAAGACCGGGGATTTCATCGAGCTCCTCTTCGGGGCGTCCCTGACACGCGGGATTACCGAGCAGGCCGGGTGTCCGGTGCTGTGGCTGAGGGAATACGAAGAGAAGGTATCTTTCTGGCCTTCTCTGTTTAACCGTGAGGCGGCGGGAGGAAAGCGAGATGAGTGAAAATCTGCAGTATCTTTTTCTGGACCTCACGAAAAAGCTGGTGGCCTTTTTGCCGGCCCTGTTCGCTGGTATCATTCTGATCGGCATAGGCTGGCTGCTCGGCTGGTTCGTCAAGCGTCTGGTGATTCAGTTGTCCGTCATCATGCGACTGGAGCGCTACCTGACCAGGTTCTCCTGGGGAAAGGCATTCACAAAGGCCGACGTGCGGTACGGGCTCTACAGATTCATCGGAAACATTTTCTTTTTCATGATCTTGCTGATTTTCTTGGATTTCGCCCTCATCGTCTGGGACCTCAAATTTCTGTCCGACCTGCTCGCGGGGGGAATCCTGGTCCTGCCGAGGACCGTCGCATCGCTGCTTATCTTCGGTGCCGGATGGCTGATCGCCCTGTGGGCGTCCAGGGCCCTTCAGGATGTCCTATCGCGTGAGCAGATTTCCGATGCGACGGCGATCGCCTTTTTTGCGAAGGTCGCGCTCATCGTCCTTTTTTCCGCCATTGCCCTTTTTGAATTGAACGTCGCCCGCCAGGTCGTCCTGATCGGCTTTACCACGATATTCGTGACCTTGGGGGCGATCGCCGTGATCCTGACCTTAATCCGGGGGCGGGAACGGACAGGCAGGCAGCCCCCCAATCCGAAGGAGGAAGAATAAGGGGCCGGCCGTGCCCCGGCCAGGTCCTTTGATCAAGGACCTTCCCGCCGCGCGGAATCCTCTTTCACGATGCGCACGGGCGGGGCTTTTCCGTCCTTCCCCTCGCCCATGTACAGCGTGACGTGGGGGAAGGGGATTTCGATGTTTCGCTCGTCGAACCGTTTCTTGATCCTCCGGTTGAACTCACGGGCAACGCGCCACTGTTTGATGGGTAGAGTGGTGGTCCGGGCCTTGATGATGACCGCCGAATCGGCAAACTGATCCAGTCCCAGGACCTCGATCGGCTCGATGATGTCGTCCTTGAATCCAGGGTCTCTCCTCATCTCTTCGTCGATTTCTTCGATGATCCTCATGACCTCATCCACGTCTTCCCGGTAGGCGACCCCGATGTCGAAGACGTATCTCGAATACTCCTTCGTCATGTTAGTGACCACCGATATCTGACCGTTCGGGACATAATGGACATTCCCCGCAAGATCACGTAACACCGTCGTCTTCAAGTTTATCTTTTCCACGACCCCGCCCTTACCCCCGATCTCCACCACATCGCCCACCCGGACCTGGTCTTCCAGGAGGATAAAAAAGCCGCCGATGACGTCTTTCACCAGTGATTGGGCCCCAAAGCCTATAGCAAGCCCTCCTATCCCGGCGGTGGCCAAGATGGGACCGATGTCGATGCCGAGCTCCCTGAGGAGTGTTATGCCCGAGATCGCGAGGATGATAAAAATTAGGGCATACCGGATGACGTTCCCGAGGGTTCTTGTTCGTTTCTGGAATTCCTCGTCCTCTTTCTGTCGCATGATCAGACGGGTAAGGCCGGCGGAGGCCCTTTTTGCCAGTCTCAGAGCAACCCACGTAAGGATAACAATTACCGCGATTCGCAATATGCCTTTCAACATTGAAAGACTGAGCAGTTCATCCAATAGCCTGTGTATATCCATACTGACCTCCTTGGTGTGTAATCACGAACCTCCGGCTGGGCCTTTTCACTCTATCGAGGTGATACCATGCTGAATAGCGAA
>DIEZ01000015.1:0-13109 GCA_002418885.1 Syntrophaceae bacterium UBA5761 | reverse complement strand
GGTATGTCTTCACCGTTTTGATCGAAAGGAACAGCATATCGGCGATTTCTGCGCTGGTCTTACCCTCTACGACGAGTTGGAGGACTTCGCGCTCCCTTTGACTGAGGATTGACAAGGGGTCTATCAAACCCTCTTCCCGGTTCAGGTAAGCCCCTACCATCTGGTCCGACACCTTACTGCTGAGATAACGTTTGCCCTCGTGCACCGCATGGATCGCGTTGACCAGTTCACGGCCCGCAGCTTCTTTCAGCAAGTATCCGCTTGCCCCCGCTTTCAGTGAGCGAAGGATGGGCTCCGTCGAGGAACGCATCGAAAGCATGATGACGCGGGTATGCGGATGGTACTTGCATATCTGCTCGGTGGCTTCGATGCCGTTCAATTCCGCCATGACGATATCCATGATCACGATGTCGGGTTTGAGTTCGTTCACTTTCTTCAATGCTTCGCGACCGTTTGCGGCTTCGCCGACTACCTTGATGTCCCCCTGTGCTTCCAAAAGATAGCGAAGTCCGTCGCGAACGATCGCGTGGTCGTCGGCAATCAGGACGTTGATGTTCATAGAGGCACCTCTACGGCGATCTCCGTACCTTTCCCGATTCTTGATTTGATAGAGAATCGACCCCCCATAGACTCGGTGCGCTCCGACATGCTCATCAGACCCAGGCACCTGCGTTCAGGGGATGCGCGTGACTTTCCCGGGTTGAACCCGACCCCGTCGTCGGTTATCTTGATCTTCAACCTATCTTCGGCGAAGCTTATTCTTATCTGTATTCTTTTGGCTCGGGAATGCTTGCTGACATTTGTAAGGGCCTCCTGGACGATCCTGAAGAGGTTGTTTTCTACGTGAGCGCTCGGCCTGGGGTGAATCTCATCGCCTTTCATCATTACTTCGATCCCGGTCCTCATCGAGAAGCGTTCGCTGTACCACTGGATGGCGGCGATCAGGCCGTAGTCGTCCATGTCGGGCGGCCTCAAGTCGGCCATCAGGTCGCGGGTAAATTCCGAGGTCTGCTCTACAAGCAGCAGCGAGTCGTCCAGCAAACAATTGTGATGAGCCGATAGATTGTCGCGGCTGACCGCCGACCGCAGGATGTTCAGGTTTATCCCCAAGACGGTCAGGTTTTGTCCTACCTGGTCGTGGAGCTCCCTGGCTATTCTCTTTCTTTCCGCTTCCTGGGCCTCGGAGAGTTTCGCGGAAAGGATTCTGAGCTGTTCGCTTTGCGCCTTCAGCATCTGCTCGGCCATGACGCGGCCGGTCACATCCTGGGTCGTTCCGAAGAGGCCTTTGATTTTTCCGTTCTGATCATACTCCGGTTCTCCCCGGACGAAGACATAGCACAGTGAGCCGTCGGGGAGCAAAACCTTTAGTTCAACTTCCGATTGCTTTCCTGCGAGGACAGACCGGGCGGCTTCTTCGTATTTGGGCAGATCATCGGGGTGGATGTACCTTCTATGGTCGATCCGCAACGGCGTATTCGGCATCGGTTCGAGCCCCACGATGCGGAACATCTCTTCGGACCAGACGGACAGCTTGGTGTTTATGTCGTACCGCCAGTTGCCGATGTGGGCGAGAAACTGGGCCTTCGCCAGGTCGGCGGCGAGCTGCCTCAGGGCATGGTCGGCCTTTCTGCGTTCTGTGATGTCTCGGCCGATTCCCAATCTGCCCGTCGGAATACCCCGGTCGTCGTATTGTGTCGTCACAAGGAATTCTACCGGTATCCTGTCCCCGTTTTTGTGGATCAGGTCCGCCTCATAGGGGGGCGTGTCATCGCCGTGCATGCCTCTCTTGAATCGGTCTATTGTAGACCTGATGACTTCCGGTGCTGCTATGTGGACGAAAGGCAATCCCAGCAGGTCGTCGATGGAATAACCCGTGACTTTTTCGAACCTCGGGTTAACGTAGGTGTACCTGCCTTTTTCGTCGACCATGAATATCAAGTCCAGGGTCGATTCGACGAGGTTTCGGTATTTCCCTTCGCTTTTTCTCAGTTCCTCTGCCTCCTTGAGGAGGGTAACTTGGATCATCTCCAATTCTGCTATTTTCTGCCGCAGCGAAGTTACCTCGTTCATGAGCTCCTGTCCCGCCTTGTTTCTTGCCGGCATCGTCGTGCTGCCTCTCCTCTTAGATTTCGGATATCTATACCACAAACCCGTCGATTTGAAATACATCTTGGCCATAACACGTCAATTTTTCAACCTCGGCGTACTCCATTTGTCATACTTGGCTTACAGACAGGACTCGGGTTCTTCGTTACAAGAGTAAAAATATGATTGAAGTCATTAGAGCAACACGGTTATCTTGATCATCATACCGTAGGTGAAAGGAGACAGATAGATGGCAGGTACACCCGAGACAAAGAAATTATCCCGCGAGGAGAAGAAGGCGCAGGAGGCGGCCGAGAACCGGGAACACTGGTTGGCCGAGGAGGAGAAGATATATGCCCTATGGGAGAGGGCATACAACCCCGGTGGTCAGGCCCAGATAGAGCGGTTGGCCAAGCAGGGCAAGAAGCCGCCGCGGCAGCTCATAAACCAGCTCATCGACCCCGGCACGGAGTTTTTCGAGCTGAGCCGAGGGGCGGGCTTTGGGATAGGCTATGAAGGAGTAGAGGACGTCCCCTGCGCCGGTTTGGTCACGGGTATCGGCAAGATTCACGGCAACTGGGTCATGATCCTCGCCAACGACAGTCGAGTCTCCGCCGGTGCTTACTACCCCATAAGCTGCAAGAAGCACCTCCGGGCCCAGGAGATAGCCGAGAGGTGCGGGCTCAACTTCGTCTACATCGCCGACTCGGCCGGCGCCTACCTGCCGTTGCAGGACCGGATATTTCCCGGGCGCAACCAGTTCGGCCACTTCTTCTACAACATGTGCCGGATGTCGGCCAAGGGCCTGAAGCAGTACACCTTGAGCACGGGCGGCAACACGGCGGGAGGGGCCTACATCGTCTACCTTGCCTGTGAGAGCATCATGATAGACGGGATGTCCTACTCCTTCCTCGGCGGCCCCCCGATGGTGGAATCCGCCATCGGCGAGAAGGTCAGCATGGAGGACCTCGGCGGGGCGAGGGTCCACACCCACATCTCCGGTGGTGCCGACCACTTCGTCCGGTCCCAGGACGAGGGGATAGAGAAGCTAAGAGAGCTCCTCTCCTTCGACCCCCGGCAGTCCCTCCACATCGAACGCAGGAAGCCTGTCGAGCCCAGGGTTCCCATCGAACACCTCTACGAGGTTCTTCCGAAGGAGACCTCCAAGGGGATAAACGTCCGAGAGGTACTTGCCTGCATCGCCGACGACAGCTACTTCGGCGAGTATAAGCGCTACTACAACCCCGGCCGGGGCGACAACATCGTCTGCGGGAAGATATTCCTGAAGGGCATCCCCGTGGGAGTCATCGCCAGCAACAACAACGGAGTCATCTTCGTCGATTCCGCCCGGAAGGCCATCGAGTGGGTAGTCCGTTGTTGTACGATGAAGATCCCCATCCTCTACATCCAGAACTCGCCCGGATACATGGTGGGGACGGCGGAGGAGTATGCCGGCATCGGCAAGTACGGTTCCGGGATGGTCAGGGCCTGTGCCTGTGCGGAGGTACCGAGGATCCAGTGGGTAATCGGCCCGGACCACGGGGCCGCCAATTTCGGCATGTGCGGCCGGACCTTCGACCCCCTCTTCATCTTAGCCACCATGCGGGCGAGGACGTCGGTCATGTCCGGGGATACGGCCGGGTTCATCCTCACGAGCCTCGAGCGGGTCAACCGCAAGAAGCGGGGCGAGCCGATGGACGAAGAGGCGGCGAAGCAGTTTCGGCAGATGATGATCGACAAGTACAACCGCGAGGCCCATCCGTTCTACCTGGAGGCCCGGCTCTTCAACGACGGGACACTGCCCCTCAAGGACTGCCGCGACGCCCTCGCCCTGGGCTTCGAGCTGGCACTCCTGCAACCCATCAAAGAGTCCAACTTCGGAAACTTCAAGTTCTGAGGGGATGTTGAGAAGCCGTTCAAAAATTTATCTGGAGGTCGTGATGTCAAACGTCGTTTTGCAGCATAAGACGGAAGAAGGGATTTTAATCCTCACCCTGAACCGTCCGAAAGAGATGAATTGCATGAATTTCGACATGATCGAGACCCTGGAAGGCATCATCAAGGAATCTAATTTCGACATGTCTTTGAGGGTTATCATCATCACCGGGGCGCCCCCTCCTGAGGGCAAGAAAGCGTCCTTTTCCGCCGGCGCAGACCTGGCCGAAAGGCGCACCCTCTCTGATGACCAAGTGAGGCGTTTTATCGCGACGGTGCGCGGAACGATGATTGCCGTGGAGAACGCCCGGGTGCCCGTGATTGCCGCCATAAACGGGTTTGCGTTTGGCGGAGGGACGGAATTGGCCTTGGCCTGCGACCTGCGCATCGCCTCGACCGATGTTCTGATGGGACTCACGGAAACGAGTCTGGCCATTATCCCCGGCGGAGGCGGGACACAGAGGCTGCCCAGGATTGTGGGGGTCGCAAAGGCAAAGGAGTTGATCTACACGGCGAGGCGGTTTGATGCCAGGACCGCCCTGGAGATTGGGTTGGTGAGCAAGGTAGTGGAGCCGGATAAGCTCATGGACGCAGCGCTGGATCTTGCGAGAGAGATAGCCAAGAATGGTCCTATTGCTGTTGCCCAGGCGAAATTTGCGATCAACTACGGTAGCGAGTGCAGTCTTGGGGTGGCCCTGCCGCTTGAATCCAAGGCCTATGAGATAACTATCCCGACGAAGGACCGCCTTGAGGCCCTTGCGGCCTTCGCCGAGAAGCGAAAGCCCGTATTCAGGGGCGAGTAGTCAATCAGTGGCTGCATCATGCCCTGAAAATTGATTTATCGAGGAGGACATTATCTATGACAGAGTACGACTACTGGAAGATATTTCCGCGGATGCCGAAGAAGGTTTCGGTCGGGGACATCACGATTCGTGACGGTTTTCAGCATGAAGAGAAGTTTATATCCACGGCCGCCAAGGTTTACTATGGTGAAGAGATCATCATGGCCGGGTGCAAGGAGATTGAAGTGACCAATCTTGGTAATCCTGCGATCATGCCGCAGTTCAGGGATGCCGAAGAGGTCCTTGCCCATTTTCGGAGTGACCGTTTCAAGAAGCACTGTGCCCGGAGGAAGGTCAATTACGACGAGCTTGTTTTCAGCGCCGTGACGATTCGTGAGGGTGCGGTAGACCAGGCCGTCGAGTTGAAGAAGCGAGGTATCGGCCCGGACCGTGTCCTCATGATGGTCTCCACCGACCCGGAGCATCATTTTGCAAACTCAGGCACCACCCTTTCTCAGTACTGGAGGGAAGCCGAGCGTTGCATCAAGAAGTGTCGGGACGTAGGGATCAAGATGTGCGGGGTTGTCAGTACCATCTGGGGGAGTCCTATCAGCGGAGCGACGAATCTCGAGGATGCCGTGGAGTTCACGAAGCGTTGGTTTTCCATCGGCGCCCATGACATCGAACACGCGGACCACGACGGCTCTGCCTCTGCGGCCGAGGTCTACCGGTACTTTTCCATGGTCTTAGACGCCATGCCGGACCCGGAGGCCCATCTCTGTCATCTCCACGAGACCAAGCGAGTCGCCTCCGCGTCTGTCCTGGCGGCCCTCCATGCCGGCATAACCCGTTTTGAGGGGACCCTGGGCGGTCTGGGTGGGCAGCCGGCCAATTTCCTCGACGACTGTCCTGTCCGGGGCACCGGTGAATACTACTACAAGGATCCCCGGTACGTGGGGCTTGTCACCCTGGAGGACTTGCTGGTGATGATCGATGAGCTCGGGATCGAACACGGCTACGACGTGGACCGTGTCCTGTGGCTCGGCAACATGATGGAGAAGACCATCGGCCGCAGGCTCCGCTCCGAGGCCATCTACAACGGCAGGACGGCGAAAGACGGGAATCCTCAGTTTCGCAGGCCGGGCCTGGCTAAGCTGGTAGAGAAAGAGGGAGAGAAACCGGGGCAGAGAATACCGTCCGAGTGGCCCGAGAAGGCCATGCTGCCGGAAAAATGGGGCCCCGCCGCCTGGAAGTAGAATAATCCGTCCGCCAGCTGTGATTGGAGAACCCTTGAGTTTGACGGGCTGGAAGCGGGGAACTTCGATTTTAAAGGAGGAAGTCTTCGATGAGTATCAATATTGTAGCTCCTATGCCGGGGACGGTATCGGAAGTTCTGGTGCAGGTAGGAGACGTTGTGAAGGCCGATGAAGAACTGATCGTCCTTGAAGCCATGAAAATGGAGAATCCAATCTGTGCGCCCCGAGATGGAAAAGTAAAGGAAATTAAGGTCGGTGAAGAGGATAAGGTAGACACGAATCAGGCGTTGATCGTTTTGGAGTAAGATGGGGCTTCGAAGTTTTAGGCAGTAGGCTTCAAGAACGTGATGAGACAATTACACTTACACTGGGGTCTGGTTATGGGTGTGTGGTAAGGCCATTAGAGCTTTCTCTTACAGGGGAGCCGATTGCAAAATTCCATTTTGTGCTGGTATTAGTTCACCGGTACCAGCATCTGGTTTGGGGCGTCCTGGGCTGATGATTTATCCCGAATTGAGAGACAGATTTCTTTGTAAATGCATGATAACATGTTGATAATATAAGGAGAATGTGCTATCAACTGCTCGGTATGTAACAACCCCCGAAAGGAGACGAGCGGCAGAGGATGAGCACACTCGTGAGCATTTGGCATCGTATCCAGCACACCCTTTTCCCCTGGATGGAAGAGGTCTTGGACCCCCTGACGGAGAAACAGCGGGAGTTCGTGCGGGTGGTCGAACTGGCAGACGTTCAAAAGCACATCCGTCCGTATCGATGGCAAGGGGTCGGGCGTAGGCGGGAGGACCGTTTGGCAATTGTCTTGGCGTTCGTGGCCAAGGCGGTATACAACATTCCGACGACGAAAGCCCTGCTTGCGTTCTTGCGTGACGGCAAGAATCTGCGGCGACCGTGCGGCTGGGAGCATCCGGACGGGATTCCCTCGGAGTCGACGTTTTCGCGGGCCTTTGAGGAGTTTTCCCGTGACGGCTTGGGGGAGAAAATCCACGCGGCGATGGTCAAGCAGTATGGCGGACCGAAACTTGCGGGTCATGTAAGTCGTGATTCGACGGCGATCGAGGCGCGGGAGAAGCCATTGCGCAAAGCTCCGAAAGCGCCCGAGGTCAAACCCAAACGGAAACGCGGTCGTCCGCGTCGGGGCGAGGTCCGGGTGGAGAAGGAACCAAAGCGACTGGATCTCCAGTTGAGCAGAAGTCTGGAGGAGAATCTTGCCGATCTGCCGGTATGCTGCGACGTGGGGACCAAGGTCAATGCCAAGGGGTACAAGACATCCTGGGTCGGCTACAAGCTGCATCTCGATTCGATCGACGGGGACATTCCCGTGAGCGCGATCTTGAGTTCCGCTTCGCTGCACGATTCCCAGGCGGCCATTCCGTTGGCGCAGAAGACCGCCGAAAAGATTACCAACCTGTACGACCTGATGGATGCGGCATATGATGCACCACAGATCAGAGCCTTCAGTATGGGATTGGGGCATGTTCCCATCATCGATGCCAATCCCAGGCGGGGAGAAAAGAAAGAGATGGATCCGGCCCAGGCAGAGCGCTTCAGGAACCGCGGCACGGCCGAGCGGGTCAACGCGAATTTGAAGGACAATTATGGCGGAAGATTCGTGCGGGTGCGCGGGGCAGCCAAGGTGATGATGCACCTGATGTTCGGGCTGATCGCGATCACGGCCACGCAGTTCTTCCGGCTCCTGGAGTGAGCTGAAAAGGAGAAATTTGAGAGGGCCGATGTCATTTTTCTGAAATTTTGCCCTCCTGCCTCAAACCATGAGGCTATGGGTGCATATTTTGAAGTTTGGCGCAAGCATTTTGCAACTGACTCGCTGGTAAAAAATAGAAAAAGGAGGGGGTATTATGACAACACCAGTACAGCAGCAAATAAGAAACAAGACGATTAGTGCCGAGAAAATGGCGGGATTGGTCAAATCGGGAGATTGGTTTACCATCGGTAGCGCAGTCGGTGATATGACGGCGTGCGGTGAAGCAATCGCGAAGCGGCTCGGCCCAGGAAAGGGTGACTTGAGAGACATTGAATTGTGGCTCTATGCATCGGCATTTCCTCAGCCCTGGTGGCAAGAAGCGGATCCTGGGCAGAAATACCATTGCATTCATGAGTATTTCTTTTTCCCGTGGAACCGTAAGGCAAGAGATACAAACGGCGTTACGAGTTGGGCTCACTGGGGGTGGGCAATCGGGATGTGGCATCACCACTATCGATTCTATAATGCCGTAAGAGAGAAACGCGGTATAGACTGGTACGTAACGGCGACGAGCTCTCCCGATAAACGGGGATACTTCAACTTTTCGTATGCGACTAACAACGGTATGATTTACAAAGAGACCGCAAAGAAAATTGTGCTGGAGGTGCGTGAGGACTTTCCTTGGGCGGAGGGAGTCAATAACATTATCAATATAGACGAGGTGGATTACATCGTCGAGGTGGATTGCAAAAGATATGAATGGCCGCAGATAGATGAATCAAAGATAGTTCCATCACCGGAAGAGAAAAAGATTGCCGAACATTGTCTCAGTATAATGGGTGATGGTGACTGCGTACAGCTAGGTATCGGCTCGCTGCCGTCGGCGGTCGTTATCGGGATGAAAGATGCCGGTCTTAAAGATCTGGGTGTTCACACGGAAATGTTGAATGTGGGGCTTATGACGCTGATAGAGTCAGGCCAGGTGACAAACCGGTTGAAAAACATCGATCGCGGAAAGAGCGTCTGGGCGTTTGCCATCCCGTTCGACACAAAGCGGTACTACGATTTCGTCCATCGCAATCCGGTGCTGGCTGCCTGTGACATAGATTACACGAATAATATTACTCAGTTACATCGAATAGACAATATGGTGGCGATTGATAATTTCGTGGCCATCGATCTTTACGGCCAAATCTGTGCCGGCCATCATGAAGGGCGACCGATTTCAAGTACGGGCGGTTTTTTTAACTTTATTGCATTCTGTCCCCTTTCAAAAGGCGGTAGGGGCATTGCCGCGGCGACTTCGAGAAGCAAGCACGGCACATCTCGAATCGTGCCGCAATTGACTCCAGGCAGCGTTGTCGATCTGCCTGCTCAGCTTACTACATGGGTGTGCACTGAGTACGGCATAGTGAATCTGAGGGGGCTGAACGGTTATGAGAGAGCCGAGGCGCTTATTTCTATCGCCCATCCTGATGACCGCGAGATATTGAGAAAAGAAGCGCACAGGCTCCATCTGCTGCCGCCCAATTTCCCCGTTTCGATGAAAGCGGAAGAAGGAGGTGCCAGGCGATACCCCCATTACATGAAGGATCGACGGAATTACAAGATCCCGTACGCGAGCAGGTTATGGGGGCATGACTATATCGACAGCAAAGTAACCTCAGGAAAATAACTTGTGGTTGCAAAGAAAAAAAGGAGGAGATGGTTATGAATCCAAAGGTGAAAGAAGAGTATAAGAGGAAGTTAACAACCGTTGAAGAAGCCGCAAAGATTGTCAAGTCCGGAGACTGGGTTGATTTCGGTTTCGGTGCGGGTATGCCGGCAGGATTGATGAACGCGGTTGCGGACCGAAGGAATGAACTGGAAAATGTGAATCTTCGCGACACGTTGTGGCTGCCGCCGAGCGACAAGTTTGTGTCGGAAGAAGGACAGAAAGTCTTTACTGTAAATAGCTGGTTCCTAACGCCCCGGACGCGGAAAGCTGTGAATGAAGGAACGGGAACGACATACCCCGAGTATTTCAATGAAATCCCCGGTTACTACACCAGATATCTGGAGAATGATGTCTTCATGGTTTCCGTATCACCGATGGATGATCACGGATATTTCAGTTTCGGCACGGCAGTAACCTATCACCGTGCCGCGGCCGACAAATCGAAAAAGGTCGTTGTCGAGGTAAATGAAAACCAGCCGTATCTTTACGGAAACACCTTCATCCACATTTCGGATGTTGACATGATCGTCGAAAATCATTCCCCGTTGCCGGTGATACCGGCCCCTCCGCTTACACGGGAAGACGAGATCATAGGTAATACTATAGCGGAACTTATTGAAGATGGATCGACCGTGCAGTTAGGGATCGGGGGAATGCCGAATGCGGTAGGTTATTCTCTGAAGACTAAACACGATCTCGGTATCCAGACGGAGATGTTTGTCGATGCGATGATCGAGCTTGTCGAAGCAGGTGTTATAACCGGAAAGAAAAAAAGCATTCACAAAGAGAGGATTATCGGAACATTTGCCGGCGGAAGCGCAAAACTTTACAAATATATGGGCAGGAATCCGATGTTTGAAGGCCATCCTGTATCGTACACCAACGACCCGTTTGTTATTGCGCAAAATTACAAGATGGTGGCGATCAATGCTACCGCCGAAGTCGATCTGACCGGACAGTGTGCGTCTGAAGCCGTGGGACCGCGGATTCTGAGCGGAACCGGCGGTCAGATGGATTTTTCTCGTGGTGCTTACAAGTCGGAGGGTGGAAAATCCTTTATTTGTCTTCACTCAACAGCCAAAAAAGGGACAATCAGCAAGATCGTCCCGCATTTGACGAAAGGCGCCGTTGTCACGACGCCGCGCACAGAAGTGCATTACATTGTGACCGAGTACGGTATTGCAATGTTGAAGGCGAAAACTCTGAAGGAACGTGCCAATGAGCTGATCGCCATTGCCCACCCCGATTTCAGAAGCGAGCTGAAAGCGGAGGCTCGGAAATTGAATCTAATCTAATCTAATCTAATCTAATCGGCTCTTTCTCAAACCGAGTGGGTAAGGTAGACTGGATTGAAAAAAGGAGTTTACATGGAAGGATTGGAGGCGCTATTTGAAAGGGCATTGCGACTTGACCCGCCGTGGAGGATTTCCAAGATAGAGTTCAGAGAAAGCGAAGGGAGGTGATACACAATTTTTAGTTGAAAGTTGAGAAGTGGCTCCCTCTGTGGGAATATCCCGCAGACTTTAAGGCCGATTAAAGAAAGGAGCCACCAATGAAAGTAAACACAAAAAAGCGTAAAAAGGCAAGACAAGGATTTGAGGAGATCTATGGCGCCCAGGAGCTGGCCGCCAGGATGTTTCACGTTCTGCAGGCAGGCAAGCAGGGGTTGGACGCCCTTCACATGGAACTCGGAGCCATGCTTTGTGAGGCCGTCATGGACATGGAGCGGGAAGAGCTTTCCGGTCCGGATTATGCTCCGCGCCACCAAGGCACCTACAAGTGGGCCTACCAGGACGGCCCGGTATATTGTGGTGATCGAAAGATACGAGTGCGCCACCCTCGGCTGAGAGGACCGGAAGGCGAGATTCATTTGAGCAGCTACCAAACGTTGAAGAACCCCGGCGCCTTTTCGGAAGAGCTGCTCGGCAAGGTGCTTTCCGGCATATCCGAGAGACGCTCATCGACACGGCCAGAGCCTTTGGCGTCCCTGCCTCATCGATATCCAACAGGATTGTGGAGGCGACAAGCCGCAAGCTCAAGGAGTTCAAGGAGCGCGATCTTTCTGAGCTTCGCGTGTTTGCCGTTTTCATCGACACCGTCCACCGGGGCGGCGATGCCTTCATCGTATCTTTAGGGATCGATCACGAAGGGCACAAACACCCCCTGGGGTTCTGGCAGGGCGCTACGGAAAACAGCGACATCTGCCGGGAGCTTTTCGCGGATATGCAGAGGCGGGGTTTGGCGCTCAGCAAGAAGACCCTCTGGGTCACCGACGGCGGCACGGGGATCATCAAGGCCCTCACAGAGCGATTCGGCAAAAAGCTTTTGCACCAGCGATGCACGATACACAAAGATCGCAACATCCAGAGGCACCTGCCCAAGCGGTATCGCAAAATGGCACACCGGCGCTTCATGATCGCCCTGGAACAGAATTCCTATTCAGACGCCAAAGAGATGCTCTTGGATTTTGAGAAGTGGCTCAGAAGCATCAACGAATCGGCTGCCGATTCTCTCCATGAAGCGATAGAGGAGATACTGACGCCCCACCGTTTGAAGGTTTCGGCATTGCTGAGAAAGACCCTGACTTCGACCAACCCTATCGAGAACATGTTCTCTGCCGTCAGGGACTGTGAAGGCAACATCAAGAGGTACCGCAACAGTGCCATGTCCCAGAGATGGCTCGCGGCGGTTCTGCTCCACTGCGAGAAGGGCTTCAGACGCATCAAAGGCTACGCAGACATCGCGGAGTTGCTCAGAGAGATCGATCAATACTTCGGCGATCAGATACCGGTCGCTGCATAATGACAGGACGTGGGAGCTACGATTATTTCAACTAAAAAATTGACATCGCCGGAGCTGCCACGGACGACCGGCACCAGCCTCTCCACTTTTCCCTTGTGTTTGGCCTCTCTTACCTTGGCAGGGTCGGCGACAAACCCGTAATGCCTCTCCATCTCGGCATAGGCCCGGTTCAGGGTGGGGTCGTAGATATCCGGCTTGATCACTCCCGGTCTGAGATTATCAAGGACCACGGTGGCGGGGCAGCCGTTAAAAAAGGCGAAGGCCCTCTCGTGGCAGTCAATCCAGGTCCTCACGTCCATGTGGAAGACAAAACGGACATACCGATGGCGGCTGTAGGACATCACCATGATAAACGCCCAGGCCTTGCGCAGCCGTCCGCTTGGGGCTTCTCTCATCATCCCCGCAGAGCCAAAATCCACCTGGGCCTGTGAACGAATAGGGGGCGCTGTTAACTTATGAACGAATAGGGGACGCTGTTAACTTATTAACTATCTATCAACCTGAATCCCTTCGACTCAGAAATCTGCTGCCCTCTTCGGACGGATTTGCTGATTGCCGGGATGGATAACCCAAGTTGGCGAGCCATATCCGCCATGCTTACCCCCAGTTCCCGTACCGCCCAATAACAAAACAAGCCCCTTGCATCCACAATCCGCGGGTATTTACCTTTTGCCCATACATCCTCCGGCTTCACACCCATCAATTCGGATACCCTAAAAGCAATGTTGTTCAAGTCAATACCCTCTGCCCGAAGAGCATGTCGCTTCTCCAGGGCTTCCCTTGCCTCCGCCAGCACCCGGTTCACAAAA
>DIEZ01000039.1:30793-36861 GCA_002418885.1 Syntrophaceae bacterium UBA5761 | reverse complement strand
GTGGCTCACTTCCTGACGACCATTTTTGGCTCAATTTACCACGACCAGAAACAACTGGAAGTATTTGACTTCGGTGACGCTCTCAAGGTAGGTGCCGAGCTCTTCTAAGAGGAGCCTCTTAACTTCGGCGAGTGCAATTGTTCTGCTCGAGAGCTTGCTGTCCGCTTCGCCCGCCTGGTACGTGTATTCCCGCTCGAAGACTTTGATTGAGGCAAGGCATGGGGAGGCCGCTATCAGCATGATGATGAGTAAACATACTGCCGCTACCTGCCCTTCCCTTCTTAGATGCCGGCTATTCGCATCTGACATCGGAATTCCTCCTGCGTTTCTGGATGCCGGATCAAGTCCGGCATGACGTTTTGGGACTCTTTGCGAGTACATCAACGTTGCCCATTGCCGTTTCAGTTTATGCCAGGGAATTGGTACGTCCTTCATATATTTACATCTATATTGGGGGGTTACTCAAATATAAATATGTATGGGGTGCTCCCAATGTGCTATAGTCTATTCATACCAAGGTGTTCCAGAAATAAAAAGGCAATACTCCATAAGAGCAGGGCCAGCAGGATCATTACCTTCTTTCCGGTCGATATGACGCCGTATGTCCACGCCTCAGCCAAAAAGAAAAGGAATATCAGAAGGATGCATGCTATAGCGATAAATATTAATGTTAATTTTCACAAGATGGAAGATTATTCAAGGAAGTAAAAATGAAAACGATAATTGAGACGTTGTTCAATCAGAATAACAAGATCGCAAACATGTTCGCCCTCTCGGAATCGATTGTCGTTTACCCTGGCGATTGTCTTGATCTATTGAAGACAATCCCAGATGAATCAATCCAGTTTGTTGTTACTTCGCCCCCTTATAATATCGGAAAAGAATACGAAAAGAGGCTTCATCTTGATTTGTATCTTCAGCAGCAGGCCCAAGTCATCGCCGAGTGCGTGCGCGCCTTGTCCCCAAAAGGCAGTATTTGCTGGCAAGTGGGAAACTACGTCGACAGAGGGGCCATTATTCCTTTGGACACCATTTTGTATCCGATTTTTTCAGGTCTCGGTTTAAGGATGCGGAATCGCATAATCTGGCATTTCGAACATGGTTTGCACTGTAGCCGCCGCTTTTCCGGTAGGTATGAAACAATCATCTGGTTCACGAAATCGGATGATTACGTCTTTAATCTCGACCCCGTGCGCATACCCCAAAAATACCCTGGGAAGAAGTATTTCAAAGGACCGAAAGCCGGCCAGTATTCGTGCAACCCACTCGGCAAGAACCCCGGTGACTTATGGGTAATTCCGAATGTGAAAAGCAACCATGTCGAGAAAACAGAACATCCGTGTCAATTCCCCGTTGAGCTGATTGAACGATTGGTGCTTTCTCTTACCAATGAGAGAGATTGGGTGCTTGATCCATTCCTTGGAACCGGAACATCGGTGATTGCTGCTATTCGTCATGGGCGTCGGGGCGTTGGAGCGGAGACTGTTTCCAAGTATGTGGAGCTTGCACGACAGAGAATTCGGCAGGAAATGGAAGGCACATTGCGGACCCGCCCCATGGACAGGCCTGTGTATGACCCTGTGGAAGCCGGGAATAGCCTTACAGCCGTTCCCTGGAAGAGAAAGGACCCGAAGCAGATGACCTTGTTTGAAAAGAGGATGATGTATAGAAAGGAACGTCGATGAAGATCGCCGAGACGTATTCCCATCTAAATGGACTTGAGTTCCTTCTTGTACACAAACCAAGCCTATGGAAAGAGATTCAGTCAGTCGTAGCATCGGTGGATGCCGACAAGTGCCGAACCAAAATTTCCAAAGAAAAAACAATGAAGGGCAGGATCCTATTCAGTCCCATAGATATGAACGCAGCATTCAGTCGGCTGCTTCGGAAACAATCCTGGAACGAAAGTCGGGTGAGCTACTGGGTTACCAAGAATGAAAAGCTGATTCGTAAGACAATTGCTATGTCAGCGGAAGAGCAAAAACGGGAAATAGAGGCAGCCGGAGAGACGCCCATCTTCAGCTATAACCAGACCGATTTCGTCAAGGATCGCGTGGCCATCGAGGTCCAGTTCGGAAAGTATGCGTTTGTTGCATATGATCTTTTCGTCAAACATCTCGCTTTCTATGTGGGCGATCGCATTGACGTAGGAATTGAAATTCTTCCGATGAAATCCCTTCAAAGCCAGATGAGTTCCGGAGTCGCTTACTATGAGGGAGAATTTTACAATGTAGTTCGTCAAGGCCGTGGTGTGCCGGCGGTTCCGCTTATTCTTGTGGGCATTGAGCCATGAAAATATGGTGACCTACCAGGGCGCTCCACTGCCGCTATGGAGTGCCGGCGGAATAGCGGCAGGTGGGCTTGTCGTTATTCATAATACAGAAGCGTATCTTGATCTTGTCTATGCGCCCTTCGCCTGTTCTGCGACACCGCAATGTTCCGTAGTGAAGGACTTTTCCAATGCATTTAACCCCGCACGGACTTTGGTCAATTCTTGCTGGAGGTCACGGATGGCTCTTTCGTGACTTTCCAGTTGCTTCTTTGTTTCCACCGCCCGGGCGAATTCCTGAATGTTCTTGATCATGGCGCTATTAGGCCATACCCTTCTTACTCGATGTCGGCTATTCGCACCTGACATAGGAAACCTCCTGCGTTTCTGTATGCCTCCGTATCCCCGAGTACGGGGCAGGCTTAATCAAGTCCGTCATGACGTTTTCGGACTCTTTGCGAGTACATCAGCGTTGCCCTTTTCCGTTTCGGTTTATTCCGGGGAATGTCTAAGGGCTCGCAATTCTCCCCTCCAGGAACTCTTCTATCTCACGATTCTCATAAGGATTCAACTGCATGGCCCGGACGAGTATCTTGCGGCCTCTCTTTACCTCGCCGGACTTCATCAAAGCCTTCCCGAAATCTACCAGCGCTTCCCGGTCATAGGGGTTCTGCTTTACGAGCTCCTCACCGATCCGGATGACCTTCTCGTTGTCGCCCATTTCCCGGTAGGCAGCGAGAAGATTTTTCATGACTTCATAGCTTCCGGGTTTCCTCTCAAGAACCGCTTCGAAAAACTTCGAGGCCCCGGCATAATCCTTCCCGTCCATCCGCAACAGGCCCGACAGGAATTGATAACGCGCCGCGTCGGGATGCTCCTTCCGCAGTTCTTCCAGCAGCGCGGCAGCCTTGTCGAGCTTCTTCTGTTTTCTGAGGAAGGCGATGAATTCCCCGTTCAACTCCTCGTCGCCAGTGTCCATGCGGATCGCCCTCTCGTATAGCGGCTCGGCCCGTTCCGGGAAACCCTGATCCCTGTAAAATCGGGCGAGCGCCGCGTAGCCAGCGCGCTCGCCGGGGTTACTGAACACTATCTCCCGAAGCTCACGCTCACCCTTCAGGGTCTTCCCTGCCCGGATCAGGCGCTGCGCCTTGAACATCCTCAGGTCGAAGTCAGTCGGATAGACGCTTAGCGCCTCTTTCAGGGCTTTTTCCAGCAAAACGGCATCCCCGACCTTTTCCGCCTGCCGGACTGCGGCCAGGTAGTATTCGGCGGAGAGTGGCCTGCTCGCAGGATAACCCCTCACCGGGGGAAGCGGCCCTCCCCGGTATTTCGCCAGCCCTCTCATGTTGACCGGCGTCGTCGGTTCATAGAGATTCCGGGGGGGGGCTGAAAACTCGAGCCAGGGACGGTCGTCCGTGTTCAGGTAAGCATTCTTGTACAATTGAACAGAAAAGGCGTCAGCAGGCAGTAGATGCCCACGGACGCCTCCATGGCCGTAAGCCAGAAAAACAGGCGACCCTCCTTGCTTCAGGAGCAGCCTCTTCAACGGTCCCGCGCCGTCCGCCCAGCGCCCGAAATATAGGCTTCCCAGGGCCAGACCGCCCATGAAGACGGCGATTACCGTTCCGATGGCGAAGGTGGTGTGGCCGAAGAGGAGGTTTAAGACCCTCGTCCACAGTATTTGATAGATGAGGCCGCACATGCCGGAGAGAAAGAAAAAAACGAGGGAATAGACGGCGAGCTTGCGTGTTGGCCCGGGTTGGTTCTCTTCCATAAAAACGGCCTCCTTCACGGTAACTTTTCAAAAAAACCCGCCGATTCGCTTCTACCGTTTGCCTTTGCAAGATTTAAGCATGGCTGAAAGCGAGGGAAGTACGATTCTGCGTTCTTCCCGCTTTGCAGGTTTTCTCCTATAACAAAACCGGAGAAAAGTAAATTGCAACCGACCCCGCGTGGCCGACATAAAAACCGCGGATTTTGAGGAGACCGACAAAACACCGAGAAAGGCCTTCCTCACCTAAAAACTCACCTAAAAACTTCTGTCCCTAAAAACTTCTCGCCATCCTGCGGTCAGTCTGCTAACATTAACAAGCTTTTCCGGCGATCACAAATTCTGAAAGGAAAAGGAGATATGGTCAGAGGCATAACGGGTAAAGGACGGGTTTTCATTCTTTCGTTCCTCTGTCTCTCAATCTTCCTAGGTTGCACCCTCGACATCGACCGTTCTTACAGGGTCTTGAAGGGACATGACTTCGCCGTGTGGTCCGTTCGGTTCAGCCCCGACGGAAAACTGCTGGCCTCGGGCAGCATGGACAACACGGTCATCCTCTGGAATACCGCAACCTGGGAAAAAACCCGAATTCTGAAAGGACACGGTGATTCCGTGATTTCCGTCGCCTTCAGCCCCGACGGGAAGACGCTGGCCTCCTGCGGTAAGGATAGAAAGGTCATTCTCTGGGACGTCTCCTCGGGCGCGATCCTTAAAGTGTTCGAGGGACATGCCGAAGGCGTCTGGACCGTGGGCTTCAGCCCCGACGGAAGGACACTCGCGTCTGCGGGCAATGACGGAAAGATTCTCCTCTGGAATATCCGGTCAGGCGGGTTGGTCAAGACCCTGAGCGGCCACACCGGCTCGGTGAACACGGTTTCCTTCAGTCCGTCGGGGACGCTTCTCGCCTCGGGAAGCAATGACGACACTATAATTCTCTGGAACATGAGGACGGGAGAACCGGAAAAAACCTTGAAAGGACATGAGAGCTGGGTAAAGTCCCTCGTCTTTTCGCCGGACGGCAAGAAACTTGTCTCCGGAGGCATGGATCAGTATGTCTTCCTGTGGGATGTGCGGAAGGGAGAGCCTATTGCCCGCCTCCATGGGCATAGCAGCGTGGTTTTCAGCGTCAACGTCGGTCGAAAGGGAAAACTTTTCGCCTCCGGCGGCAGCGACCAAGCGATCATCCTCTGGGAGACCGACAGTGGCCGCATCGTCAAGACCATCAAGCAACCTTACGGGTATGTCCTTTCTGTGTCGATCAGTCCGGACGGCAGAACACTCGCCGCGGGGTGCAACGAAAAGGCCATCCTTCTCTTCGACCTTCCTGAAGCCACATGAACAGCCATGAGCGATAGTCCTCACCGACAAAGGGAAGGAAGCGCCTACCACCTCGCAGCGAACGACGGAGGAGAATCGATGTCGGAAATCCGTGCCAGGCTCGTAACTCGGTATTACGCCGTCATCGAAAAAAGCATCGGTCCCGTCCTCAGGTCCGGCATATCGCCGGACACCCTCTCCTTTCTCGGGCTCGCCGCCTCCTTTGCCGCCGGTCTCTTTTTCGGCACGGGTCTCGTTCTCCATGGAGGGCTGGCGCTGCTCTTCTCCGGGTTCCTGGATACCCTCGACGGGTCCGTGGCCAGGTTGACCGGCCGATCCAACGCCGCAGGGGCGTTGCTCGATTCTACGCTGGACCGATATGCCGAACTCGCTGTCTTCTCGGGGCTGGTTGTTTACTACAGACACGGGTGGATGCTCGTCTTCGTCATCCTCGCGCTCGTAGGCTCGGTAATGGCAAGCTACGTAAAGGCTAGGGCACAATCTCTCGGCAAGGTGCGCACCGTCGGCCTCATGCAAAGGCCGGAGAGGCTCGCCCTCCTCATAGTGGGCTCTCTCGCTAATCCCATCGTAGAATGGTTCCTGCCGAAGCACCAGGACGCAGCCCTTTCGACGGCGATCATCCTCCTGGCTGTTTTGTCGAACGCAACGGCCCTCCGACGGCTTGTAGAGGGCAGGAAAGACCTTTCGTCC
>DIEZ01000039.1:0-30784 GCA_002418885.1 Syntrophaceae bacterium UBA5761 | reverse complement strand
GTGACTCAAAAATAAAGGTCGTCAAAAGCGCCCCTCTTTCAAGAGGGGATGTCTTTTTTTGACGCAAAATCACCGGTCTAACGGAGAGCAAGTGAAAATGGAAAAGGTGCCTATCACCCGCTCGGGATTCGAAAAGCTGAAAAAAGACTTGGAACACCTGAAAAAAGTCGCTGTGCCGGAAAACATCCGGGCGATTGAAGAGGCCCGTGGCCACGGCGATATCTCCGAGAATGCGGAATATGCAGCGGCGAAAGAGCGCCAGTCCTTCATCCAAGGAAAGATTCAAGAGATAGAAAACAACCTGGCCATCTCCCAAGTCATCGACATCGAAAATTTGAGTGAAGAAAAGGTGGTATTCGGTTCGACCGTCACGATAGAAGATGCGGAAACGGGCGAAAGAACCGCCTACAACCTCGTGGGACCGTTCGAGTCCGACATCCAACAGAACAAGATTTCCGTCACCTCTCCCATCGGGAAAGCCCTTATCGGAAAAGTCGCAGGCGACGAGGTCCGGGTAAAAACACCCGGGGGCCTAAGGGTCCTGCAGGTCGTCGACATCCGCATCGGTGTAGATGCGTAGTCAACCTACCGATTGTAGGGTCATCATGCCGTTCTTATTTCGCCGAGTTCGATGAGTTCAACATGTTTTAGGCGGTCGTAAAGTTCGACAACTTTCACCGGCTCGCCCCTTATCTTCCCTTCGGCCTCGACCTCGTAATCGTGCTCCGGGGCGTAAGCCTCTACTCCCTTGGCGTCAGGATTCAAAACCTCGCGGGGTTGATAACCTTCCAGTTGGAGGCCTTCGGGTAAGTGCCGGAAAAACTCTTTCAATTCCTCGCCTGCCTGCCTTGAATAGGTATGGTAACGGAAATCGAAACTAACCTCCCGGACATCCCTGACGGATACGATACGGGCCGGAACGTCTCTCTTCCGCCTCTGCAGCGCGTCCTCGAGCAGATCGTGAATCTCTTTCCGAACGACCACACGGATTCTGTCCTCTTTCAAACTGACCAAACGCAGCAGTTGGGCGAGAGATCCCTCTTCACCCGCACTGTCGTCTTCTTCGAAAACGGCCTTCCCTTGAATACCACGTCCTTCCAGAAAACCGACCACAAAACCCTTTATGAGCTCGACCGAACCTTCGAGTACAACCTCAACATACGATGAGTTCGTCATGATTCCTCCTATTTCAGAGCTTGTACATCGTTATCGATTCTCAACGCCTCTCACGATGCTCAGAAAAAAATCAAAGTAACTAGGACAAAGACAGGAATCAGCACGGGAATGGAGTATTTCAGCATATAGCCGAAGAAGCTCGGCATCGCCACACCGGCCTCCTCCGCGATGGACTTGACCATGAAGTTCGGGGCGTTGCCTATGTACGTGTTGGCCCCCATGAAAACGGCGCCTGCAGAGATCGCTTTCAGGTAACCGGCGAATACCGGGTGCGCAGTCGTTGCAGCCGCGTCAAGGGCAGCGGGCACCATCGCCTCCGTCATCCCCAACTTGCCCAGGGCCATATTGAAAAAAGTCAGGTAAGTGGGGGCGTTATCGAGGAAGGACGAAAGTCCTCCTGCGGCCCAGAAGTAATGAGCCGGTTCGTTCACCAAAACAAGCAGGGGGGCCATTGCGCCCTCGCTCCCCGCTTTGAGAATGGCGATGGCCGGTATTATCGTCATAAAAATGCCCGCAAATAACTTCGCCACCTCGACGATCGGTGCCCAGCCGAACTCATTGGCCCGCCGGAGTTTTTCGGATGTAAAACGAAGGGAAAGAAGGCCCATGGCTATGATACCGGCGTCGCGCAAGAAGTTTTGAATCTCGACTTCTACTCCCCATACGGGAAAATACCCCGCCTTCCAGTAGCCGCTCATCAGGACCATCGACACGACTCCGGCCAGGAATAAAAAATTGTGTGCACCCCTGATTTCTAATGATACCCTGTTCTCCCCTTTTTCTCCAAGGGGATGCTCTTTCCTGTAGTAGATGCTGTCGAGAACAAAAAAGATAGACAGTACTATGCAAGCGGTAAATAGCATATGTGGAAGGATCGCCTTCGTCACCCAGAAGAAGGGGACGTTGTGGAGAAAACCCAGGAAAAGCGGAGGGTCGCCTAAGGGTGTCAAGGCGCCGCCGATGTTGGCCACAAGAAATATGAAAAAACAGGCGATGTGGGCCTTGTGTTCCCGGTCTCGGTTGGCCCTCAGAACCGGCCGGATCATCACCATCGCCGCGCCGGTCGTTCCCACCCAGGAAGCGAGGATGGTGCCGACGAGAAGCATCGCCGTATTCACTGCCGGCGTGCCTCGCAGGGTTCCGCCCACTGCAATCCCCCCGGCGATAGTGAAGAGTGCCCAGAGAAGAATGATGAAGGGTATGTAATCGATGAGATAGATATGGAGGATGTGGTATAGGGCTTCTCCCCGAAAGGCCAAAAGGAACGGCAAAGCGAAGACAATAGCCCAGAATGCCGAGACCTTCCCGTAATGTTTGTGCCAAAAGTGCGGCACCAACAGAGGACCGAGGGCGATGGAAAGCAAAATCCCCACAAAAGGTAGACAGGCCCACATCGGCAGCACAGCACCAATCCCGCTTCCTACATGTGCCTCGGAAGCGTAGACTTCAACGGCAAAGAAAAAAAGAAGAAACGCACCGGCAAGTAACGAGAAAAGATTGAGGTATATCCTTCTCATGTACGCCTATGCCCCTTTCTCAAACAAAAAGCCAGTAAGGATCACCTTTCCTGGCTTTCTATCCGTAATTCTCTCCCGACTGGTTCGTTCAGACTCTTTCGGCGATCTTCAACCTAATCTCCGCCCGGTCAAGAGCATTCTTTATTTTTTCAAAATCAGGGTCATCCTTGGACATCTTCGCTAACTTTTCCGCCGCGATCTCCTTTGCCTGTCTCGCCCTTTCCACATCGATCGCATCGGCCCTTTCCGCAGTCTCCACAAGGACCGTCACTTTATGCGATGTCACTTCCGCGTATCCTGTATTCACGGCGTAATAGGTCTTTTTGTTCTCCTTAGTGTAGTTCAATTCTCCGAATTTTACGGCACTCAGCAGCGAGGCATGGCCTATAAGAACACCGAACTCACCCTCCGACCCGGGGATGGTAACTTCTTCAACCTTGCCGCTGAATGCAACTTTTTCCGGCGTTACGATTTCCAGCATCAACTCGTCTGCCATCTAAAAATCCTCCGGTTACTCGGACAGTCTCTTCGCTTTTTCCACAGCCTCCTCGATTCCACCGACCATGTAAAAGGCCTGCTCCGGAAGATCGTCATGCTTGCCTTCCAGTATCTCTTTGAACCCCCGGACAGTGTCCTTCACCGAGACGAACTTGCCCTCGGTACCGGTGAACTGCGCGGCCACAAAGAACGGCTGCGAGAGGAACCTCTGAATCTTTCTGGCCCGGCTCACTGTCAGCTTATCCCCTTCCGAAAGTTCGTCCATTCCGAGGATAGCGATGATATCTTGCAGATCTTTGTATTTCTGGAGGATCATCTGGACATTCCTAGCAACTTCATAGTGCTCTTCGCCGATGACGTTGGGGTCGAGGATTCGCGATGTGGAGTCAAGCGGGTCCACAGCGGGGTAGATGCCCAACTCGGCGATCGGCCGCGAAAGAACGACCGTTCCGTCAAGGTGCGAGAAAGTTGTCGCGGGAGCGGGGTCCGTCAGGTCATCTGCGGGGACGTATACGCACTGAACTGCTGTGATGGAACCCTTCGTCGTCGATGTGATGCGCTCCTGAAGCTCTCCGAGGTCCGTTGCCAATGTTGGCTGGTAACCGACCGCCGAAGGCATACGGCCGAGAAGAGCTGAGACTTCAGCGCCCGCCTGGGTGAAACGAAAGATGTTGTCGATGAAGAGGAGCACATCCTGTCCTTCCACATCGCGGAAATACTCGGCTGCCGTGAGTGCCGTGAGCGCCACCCGTGCACGGGCTCCTGGAGGTTCCGTCATCTGACCGTAGACGAGTGCCGCTTTCGAGATAACTCCCGACTGTTTCATTTCAAGGTAGAGGTCGTTGCCCTCTCTCGTCCGTTCACCCACTCCGCCGAAAACGGAGATGCCGCCGTGATGCATGGCGATGTTATGGATCATCTCCATCATGACGACTGTCTTGCCGACACCGGCGCCGCCGAACATCCCCATCTTACCGCCTCGGGGAAAGGGAACGAGGAGGTCGATTACCTTGACCCCCGTTTCGAGAACGTGTACCGAGGTGTCCTGCTCAGTAAAGCTGGGGGCCTCTCTATGGATCGGCATCTTGACCTTGGCATCAACAGGACCGAGTCCGTCCACCGGTCTTCCGACGACGTTGAGAATCCTTCCGAGGCCGGCCTCACCGACGGGAACCGTGATCGGGCTACCCATACTTTTCACTCCCATCCCCCGTACAAGGCCGTCCGTTACGTCCATGGCGATACATCTGACGGTATTGCCGCCGAGGTGCTGGGCAACCTCGATAACCAAATTGTCTTCCTCGTCGTTGATCGTCGGGCTGGTCAGCGTCAGAGCATCGAGGATGTGCGGGAGATCCCCGTCTTCGAATACGACATCTACAACCGGCCCAATGACCTGGACGACTTTTCCTTCGTTCATATCTATTCTCCTTGATAGATTATCGATAAATTCCTCAAATCACTCGCCTGTGGTTTCAGCCCTTGAGAGCCTCCGTACCACCTACGATATCCATGAGCTCTTTGGTGATAGCGGCCTGACGTGCCTTATTGAAATTCAGAGTCAGTGTCTGAATCATCTCGTCGCAGTTGCTCGTTGCGTTGTCCATTGCCATCATTCTCGCCGCGTTCTCGCCGGCCGATGTTTCCAGCAACGCCCTGTAGATCAATACCCGTATATACATCGGAAGCAATTGATCCAAAAGCAACTCTTCCGACGGTTCGTAGATGTAATCCACCCTCTTGTCCGGCTCGACGTCCTCGTCAACGCCTACCGAGGGAATGGGAAGCAGCCTTACCGCAACCGGTCGCTGGACGGGCATCGAAACGAATTCGCTGTAAATGAGGTAAAGTTCGTCGTACTCTTCAGCGATGAATGAGGGAATCACATCCTCTCCGATGGCCTGGGCTAAGCTCATGTCGAACTTTCTGAACACTTCCACATACTGGTTGATGATGTTCGCCTTCCTGCGGAAATAGTCCCGGCCCTTCTTGCCGACGGCGATTAAAGACAGCTCCTTACCCTTGGATAAACGATCCTTGAATAAGCGTTCCGTTGTCCTGATGATGTTTGAATTGTACCCACCGCAGAGTCCTCGGTCCGAGGTCATGCATATAACCCTTATTCTCTTTGGTTCTCGAACGGCGAGAAGCGGATGGATATTAGGGTCGACCCGCAGGGCCAAACTTTTCAAAACGTCCATGAACTTGACGGCATAAGGCCGAAAGTTCTCCATTCTTGTCTGTGACGTCCTCAGCTTTGAGGCTGCCACCATGTTCATCGCCCGCGTAATCTGCTTGGTCTTCTGTACCGCCGTGATTTTTCGCTTGATGTCTCTTAACGCGGCCATCTATGTGAATACTCCCTTAATATCATTCGATAATAGTTGCTGTTAAGAACCAACGCCCCCATCAGCCAACCATAAAGACAGAATCGAATTCCGTGAGGACGTCCATCATCTTCTTTTCTAATTCAGGGCTGATGACTTTCTTGTCGTCGATTTCCTGCATGATTGCCGCATACTTGTTCTTCACGAAGGCGAGCAGCTCTTTTTCATAATCCTTCAGCTTGCCAAGCTCGTACTTCTCCAAGAAACCCTTCGCACCGGCGAACAGTATGGTGACCTCCTCCGCGAGCGACATAGGTTGATACTGAGGCTGCTTCAGTATCTCTACGAGCCTGACACCTCTTTCAAGCTGAGCCTGAGTCGCCTTGTCGAGATCGCTCCCGAACTGGGCAAAGGCCGCCATCTCGCGGTACTGGGCCAATTCCAGCTTCAGCGTTCCGGCGACCTGCTTCATGGCCTTCACCTGAGCGGCTCCGCCGACCCGTGAAACGGAAAGTCCGACGTTGATGGCCGGTCGGATACCTGAGTAAAAAAGGCTCGGTTCGAGATAGACCTGGCCGTCCGTGATGGAAATAACGTTCGTCGGGATGTACGCCGAGACGTCGCCGGCCTGAGTCTCGATGATCGGGAGGGCCGTCAATGACCCTCCGCCGTAATCTTTGTTCACCCGCGCCGCGCGTTCCAGAAGCCGGGAATGATTGTAAAAGATGTCTCCGGGAAAGGCCTCACGCCCCGGCGGTCTCCGGAGAAGAAGCGATATCTGCCGATAAGCCACAGCTTGTTTTGAAAGGTCGTCGTAGATGATGAGCGCGTCCTGGCTGCGGTCCCTGTAATACTCACCGATGCTGCAGCCTGCATAGGCTGCGATGTACTGTAGTGTCGCCGGGTCGCTTGCGCACGCGGCGACTACGCAGGTGTAACTCATGGCATCGTTCTTTCTCAACGATTCAACGACCTGGGCCACGGTAGATTTCTTCTGCCCGATGGCGACGTAGATGCATTTGACTCCCGTGTCTTTCTGTCTGATGATCGCATCAACACCGATCGCCGTCTTCCCGATCTGGCGGTCGCCGATGATCAGTTCACGTTGCCCGCGTCCGATGGGCGTCATGGCGTCGATTGCCTTTATACCGGTGTACATGGGCTCGTTGACGGGCTGCCTCGCGATCACGCCCGGTGCCACCATCTCGATACGGCGAAACTCCGTTGCCTCTATCGGTCCCTTACCGTCGATCGGTCTTCCCGTGGCATCGATAACACGGCCGAGGAGGGCGTCGCCCACCGGCACCTGAGTAATGCGGCCCGTTCGCTTTACGATATCCCCTTCTTTGATGTGAATGTCTTCGCCGAGAATGGCTACACCGACGTTGTCCTTTTCCAGGTTCAGCACCATCCCAAGAATACCACCGGGAAACTCCAACAGTTCCATTGCCATCGCGTTTTCCACACCGTACACCCTGGCAATACCGTCACCGACCGACAGGACCGTACCGGTCTCACTGACGTCGAGCTTCTTTTCGTATTCCTTAATCTGCTTGGAAATTATCTTACTGATTTCCTCTGCCCTGATCGTCTCCATCCTCTATATCTCCTCCCCTAAGAGTTCCCTTATTTTATTCAGTTGGGCCTTCACACTGCCGTCGTAAACTGTGTCGCCTATCTTGACTACGATGCCGCCGAGAAGTGATGGGTCTTCTTCAATCGCCATTTCGACCCGCTTCTTTGTCAGACCCTCAAGTGTCTTCTTAACTTCGGCGACGAGGTCATCGGAAAGGGGATAGGCGGTCTTCACGCTCACCCGCGCCTTGTTCAGGGCTTGGTCCATCAGGCGCTGGTAAGCGCTCAGGATGTCTTCCAGTATATTGATTCTTCCCTTGTCCACCAAGAGCTTCAAAAAATTGGCAACCACACCCGTGATACCCAATTTCTTCAACACTTCTCCGACAACTGCCTTTTTATCGTCCCTGTCAAAAATCGGGTTGAAGAGAAATTCCCTGAAACTCTCGTTTTCTTCCAGAACGACGGAAAATTTCTTCAGTTCTTCATAATATTTTTCGTAGCTGTTCTCTTCCTTCGCTATCTCGAAGAGCGCCTGACTGTACCTGTTTGCAAGATCGCCACTGCTCAATTCAGCTTCACCATCCTATCTATGGTTTCTTTAACCATCCTCTCATGGTCTTCTTTCTTTATGGTCTTGGAAAGAATCTCTTCAGCCGTCTGAACTGCAAGGACGGAGGCCTCAAGCCTCAGCTGGTTGATCGCTTTTTTCAATTCCTGGTCCATCCTCGCCCGGCTGT
This sequence comes from Syntrophaceae bacterium UBA5761, assembly GCA_002418885.1. Classification (GTDB taxonomy): domain Bacteria; phylum Desulfobacterota; class Syntrophia; order Syntrophales; family UBA4778; genus UBA2207. The sequence continues at coordinate 22,951 of DIEZ01000039.1, read as the reverse complement.
CTTCCTTCATTTTTTCCGCTGTCTTCTTGGCGCTTTCGATGATCTTCTCCTTTTCCACGACTCCCTGAGCTTTGATCATCTCCGATATTCCCTCGATCTCACTCGACGCCTTTTCCAGCCTTTCCGAGTACTCCTTGAACTTCGCCTCCGCCTCTTCTTTAGCTCTAACCGCTTCTTCCAGGGCTGCCTGGATTGCCGCCCGCCTCCCGACGAAGAAATTCTTGATCTGCTTCCAAGTCAGCATGTACAAGAGCGCGACAAGAACGATGAAATTGAACATCCTCCAGGCAAAATCCGCCCATGTGCTGTGCCCGCCCTCTTCTCCTCCTCCGGCGGCAAAGACCACCGCCGACCATATCAGGATAAGGACTATGGATAGAAAAAGAATGAAGCAGTCCTTGAATCGCTCGCCTATCTTAGATTCTTTGTGCATCGAACGTCCTCCCCAGAACCCTTTCGGCGATCTCAAAGGAGATGGTCCTTGACTGGGCAGTCAAGATATTTCGGGCTTCCTCCATTTCTTTCGCCAACTTTTCTTTGAACTCTTCCGTCACCCGTGCGATCTCCTCACGGGCTGCTTCGATGATACGTTGGGCCTCCAAAGCCCCTTGCTTCTGTATTTCATTTCTCTGGTTCATAGCTTCCATCTTGGCAAGCCTGATTTTTTCCTCGTATTCGGCCGTTTTTCGTTCGATTGTCTGGTAAAGCGACTTTACCTCTTCCTCCGATGCCTTTAAGCGATTCTCTCTTTCCTTCATTATTTTAAGAATCGGTTTGTACAGGAGAACATGTAATATCGCGATAAGCAAAAGAAAATTCACAATCTGGATGAAAAGCGTATAATCTATGCTGACCATGCTCTTTTTTCCCCTCTTTAACAGCCTTCAAAAAACAAAAAACCGAGCGAAAAATTCCTCACCCGGTTTAGACCATCCACGCTGTGCCTACATATGCAGAAAGGCGCAGAACGCCTTTCACAAAATATATACACAGGTTATTCATTATCCCCGCCAACCTCTCACATCCCATCGCTTAAAGCGGGCACTACTAACCATAACGCGCATTCGATGTCAAGTCTTTTTTGCCTTTTACGACAGTATCCTGACCCGAAAAAGAAAGTGCTTTTTCAGGCCCGTCCGTAATCATCCGCCGTCCTTTCGATGTCATCCTCACCGAAATAATCGCCTGTTTGAACCTCTATGAAGACCAACTCTTCCTTCCCGGTGTTCAGAATCCGGTGGAACGCTCCCCGAGGGATGTCCACCGACTCTCCTTCTAATACCCTTATGTTCATGCCCTCCCGAAAAACAAGACCTTCACCCTGTACAATAAACCAGTGTTCTTCGCGAAGCCGGTGCCTCTGAAGACTCAGTCGCGCTCCCGGGTAAACAGTCACCCTCTTCACCTTGTGGTTTTCCGCCTCTCCTATCACCCGGTAATGGCCCCAGGGTCGGAACTCAAGCTCTCCTTTTTTTGCCATGAAACCTCTTCCTCAGGGTGCCCACCCCTTTCCACGGCCCGTAATGCGGGTTCTGCCTTCATCTGACAATTCCCTTCAAAGAGTGCACCTTCGTGAACGACAAGAACCATCGTCTTGAGCTCCCCGCTCAGATTCCCCCGTGAAAAGATCTCCGTTCGCTTTTTTATCTCCAGGTTTCCGATGACTTCCCCACCGATGAGAACGTTGTCGACGAAGACTTCCCCTTCGATGCGGGCACCTTCACCAACGTTAAGGGTGCCGCCTCCGACCACCTGTCCTTTGAATTTTCCCTCGATCCTGACCGAACCGGTAAAAAGGAGCTTCCCCTCGAATTCAGTGCCTTTTCCGAGAAAGGCCTTCACCTCTTCGATTTTTTTCTTCCCCACCATCGTCAACTCCCTCCCTATTACCTGCGTCTACTTAAAGCAGGCCGGTTTTTGCGATCGCTCGGCCTCAAAATCACGAATCACGGCTGGAGAATAAACCGTCTCGTACTGACGCTCATGAGCAACCCCACACCCATCATCATGACCACCATCGAAGACCCTCCATAACTCATGAAAGGCAACGGAATACCGACCACAGGAAAGAACCCTACCACCATTCCCACATTGATCACAACTTCCCAGAAGAGGAGCATCGTGACACCGAAGGCTATCAACGTTCCCAAGTAATCCCGTGATTGGCGCGCAATTTTCAAACCCCAGACGATTAGCGTGAGGTAGAGGATCATGACCACAACGGAACCAAGGAAGCCCCATTCCTCGGCAAAAACTGAAAAAATAAAATCCGTTTGGTGCTCGGGGAGGAAACGCAACTGGCTTTGCGTCCCTTTTAGAAAACCTTTTCCGAAAAACCCCCCTGAACCTACGGCGATGATTGACTGAAGGATATGATAGCCCGACCCAAGGGGGTCACCTTCCGGGTCAAAAAAGGCAAGCAGGCGCTCCCGTTGATAGTCTTTCAAAAAATACCAACTGAAAGGCAACAATAAAATCCCCGTCGTCGCCACGATCATTACGGTTTTGCCCTTGACCCCGACGAAGAGCGCCATAGAAACAAATATGATCAAAAGAATCAGCGCCGTCCCGAGGTCGGGCTGTTTCATGATGAGGACAAAGGGCACAAAAACCATGAGAAAAGGCACGACAAGCTCCCTGAGGCCGTATGCCCCTTCTTTCTCGTTCACGGCGAAGTACCGGGCAAGGGCGACTATCGCGGCGAGTTTCATCAGTTCCGAGGGTTGAAAGGAAAACCAACCCAAGGCCAACCACCGCTGTGTGCCCCGCGTCACATCACCGACAATGAAGACGATGACGAGAAGAGCCAGAGAAACTCCATAGAAAATATATGCATAACGGCTGAAAGAACGGTAGTCTATGCCGAATATGACCGCCATGAATACTATGCCCGTCACGAACCATAACGACTGTCTCAAACAAAGCGGCCCCGACCTGCCGCTGAGAACGTTGAAGCCGGCGCTGTACATATTCAGAAGGCCGATGGCGCAGATCGTCACGACCACGAGAAGAAAAAACAGGTCGAAATTGAGCAATAACCGCCGGTCAAACTTCACGTTTCCCCCTCCTGGGCTTTCTTCTGCTCGTCTCTACCCTTGAAGTAGGCGTCGATTATCTTCCTCGCCACGGGTGCGGCCGCACCTCCCCCGTGACCACCGTGCTCGACCACAACGGCTACGGCGATCTCCGGGTTTTTCTCCGGGGCATAACAGACGAAAAGGGCGTGATCTCGAAATTTCCACGCCATCTGCTCGCTTTTGATTCCCTGCCACTTCGACTTCTGGCCTACCACCTGGGCCGTACCGGTCTTCCCGCTTACGTCCCGTCCCGGCCTCCTGAGAGCCCATCCCGTACCGTGGGGCTCATTACATACACCCCATAGCCCCTTCCTGATCGCGTCCATCTGCTCCTCGCTCAATGGCAGGACAGAACGAATTTCCGGGCCGAACTCCTTCAGCACTTTTCCGTCGACGTGTTCGATACGCTGGACCAACCGAGGGGAGTAAAGGGTTCCGCCGTTAGCCAGTGCGCAGTAAGCATTAAGTAGCTGTAGCGGCGTCACCGTGATGTATCCCTGACCGATGGAAATGGAGATGGTATCACCGGGTTGCCAGGGTACTCCCGTCTTTTTCAGCTTCCATTCACCTGTCGGAATGAGTCCGCACCTCTCTCCCGGCAGGGAAATACCCGTAAGGGCGCCGAAGCCGAAAGCCCGGGCATACTCGGCCAGTTTGTCGACGCCGACCATTCTGCCGACGTTGTAGAAGTATACGTCACAGGACTCAACGATCGCTCTGTGAAGATTGACCTTTCCGTGACCCTTTTTCTGCCAACACCTAAATTCATGATTGCCGAGGCGGAAAAGGCCCTTACAATAAAAGGTGGTTTCGGGCGTTATGATTCCCTCTCCCAGCCCTGCCGCCGCAACAACTATCTTGAAAGTGGAGCCCGGAGGATACTGCCCTGACAAAGCCTTGTTCTCCATTGGCCGCATGGGGTCGCCGGCAAGACCTCTCCACTCTTCCGGATGCATACCCTTGTTGAAAAGGTTGGGGTCGAATGCCGGCCTGCTCACCATAACACGTATTGCGCCGTCTCTCGGATCCATCGCCACTACCGAACCGACCTTCCCGTCCATCGCCTCCCAGGCGACTTTCTGCAACTCCGCGTCGATGGTCAAGGTAACGTCATGGCCCGGAATGGGTTCCACTCGTCTCAGTGTTTTTACCTTTCTGCCCACCGCATTGACTTCGATGTATTCTCCGCCGTTTTCCCCCCTTAGGTACTCGTCGAGATATTTCTCGATCCCCGACTTACCGATACGGTCACCAGGCTTGAGTGTACCGGTCTGGTCCCCGTTTAGGTCCTCGGGGCTGACCTCGCCCACATATCCGAGGACATGGGCCGTCATTTCCCCACCGAGGTATTTGCGTACGGGAACAACATCGACCACGACACCAGGCAGGTCGAGCGAGTGGGTTTCGACGAGAGCCAGATCCTCCCAGCTTACATTTTTTGCAAGCTTGAAGGGGATGAAAGGACGGTTCTTTTCAGATACAGAGACATCCCTCCTGAATTCCATCCCCTGACTCCCGTAAATCGCTTCCAAGACCCTGATCACGTCTCCCACGTTCTTTACGGCCCCGGGGACGACGGAAATATCGTAGGATGGCTGATTCTCCACGATCGCTTTTCCGTGGGTATCCCTGATGATGCCGCGAAGGGCCTTGACTTCGTGAATCCTTACCCTGTTGTTTTCTGATTGGCTCCTCAGCTCGTCCCCTTTGACGACTTGAAGATACCAGATCCTGGATGTAAGCAGAGATACGGAAACGATGACTATCCACATCAAGACCCCGAACCTTCTCCTGAATTTCCCGGGGTCGTAACGGCTGAATCTATCTTGCTTCTCTAACATTCAAAACACCCTCCAGACGATCAAGCGCCTTAAAAAGGGCAGGGCTTAAAAGACACGCAACTAATGCCTGGGCAAGAAAAACCTTGAGGACGCCAGAAAGAATATTCACTTCGTAAAAAACGAGATAGACAAGGGCAGTGAAAAGGGCTTCAACGAGGACGGCGATGAACGTAAAACCTACTATAAACGGGTAACCCTCCGCGTAGACCTTGAACGAAAGAATTCGGACAACGAGAAAAACGGCTACATAGTACAGAGTAAAAAGACCGCTGACAAACCCCGTCAAACAATCAAGGATAAAGCCCATGATGAAGGCGAGAAAACCGGCCTTAACGGCATCGAGATGCAGGCCGGCGTAAACGACGATGATGAGCGACACCTCCACGCTGATCTTTCCAAGAAACAATAGGTTCAACAGGGTCGTCTGAAAGATGAGGACGATAAGGCAAAAGAGGGGCAGAAGCAAATAGTAGATCACTGCACCTTTTCCTTTTCCGGGGTTACGACGAAAACTTCTTCCAGACGTGAAAAACGGACGGCGGGCATCACCTCAACCTTCAGAAATAAGCCGGAAACATTGCGGTCCACGTTCAGCACCGTCCCGACGATCAGTCCCTTAGGGAATACCCCGCCAAGGCCCGATGTGAGGACCTGTTCCCCGATTTTCACATCCTCCGACCGCTCGACGTACTTCAAAGAGCATCCGGCGTTTCCCCCTCCCTGCAGGATGCCCTGAACACGGCTCTCTTGGGTCACCACATCGATGTTACTGTTGTAATCGACAACCAGTAAGACCTTGGACACATTCCATGAAGCCTCCACTATCCTACCCACGACCCCTTCAGCGGAAACAACCGGGAGGCCTACCCGAAGGCCGTCGGAAGTGCCTTTGTTTAACATAATAGTTTTAAACAAATAGCTGTTATTGCGGTCTATGACTCGGCAGAAGACACCGGGCAGTTTCGCGCTCTCCTTCAGCCCGGCGAGCCCCCTCAACCGCCTCTCTTCGTAGTAAAGTTCACGGTAATCATTCAATCCCTTCGTCAACTGGGCGATCCTCCCCCGCAGTATCCGGTTTTCCTCTTCAAGCCCGACAAGGAATAGGTATCTCTTCCATACATTACGAACCCCTTCGATCGACGTATTTATCGCATCTACAGCGGGCGACGATATTTCAAGGACGATTTTTCTAAAAAAGTATGTTTCTCCCGGGCTATGAAGGCTGACAGAGAGGATAACGAGCGATGCAACAACAAGAACCGAGGCAACGCCTATTGTCTGATACTTTTTTGGGATCAGCATTTAAATCTGTATCGTTACCTCTTTGAGGAGGTCCATTTCATCAAGGGCCATCCCGGCGCCCCTCGCCACCGTGGAAAGCGGATCATCGGCCACGGAAATGGGCAACCCTGTCTCTTCCCTGAGAAGAATGTCCAAATTTCTCAGTAGTGCTCCGCCGCCGGTGAGGACGATTCCCCGGTCGACAATATCCGCCGCCAGTTCCGGGGGGCACTGTTCTAAGGCGTCCTTTATCGCGTCCACGATGATGCTAACGGGCTCAGCGATAGCATCCCTGACCTCCTCTGAATCGATCTCTATGGTCTTAGGGATACCCGATATCAGGTCCCTGCCCTTGACTTCCACTGTACGGATTTCACCGTCGGGGTATGCACAGCCCACCGCCGTTTTTATCATCTCACCCGTTCTCTCACCGATAAGGAGGCTGTACTTTCTCTTCATGTGCTGAACGATGAAGTCATCCATCCTGTCGCCCGCAATGCGCACCGATTTCGAATACACGATGCCGGAAAGGGATATGACGGCCACTTCCGTCGTTCCGCCGCCGATGTCCACTACCATCGAACTGAGCGGCTCCGTGATCGGTAGACCCGCCCCGATCGCCGCCGCCATAGGCTCTTCTATCAGGTAAACCTCCCTCGCGCCTGCCGATTCGGCCGTCTCCTTCACCGCCCTTCTCTCCACCTGCGTGATCCCGGAAGGTATCGAGATGATGATCCTCGGGCGGACCAGGGTTCTTCGGTTGTGGACCCGCATGATGAAATGACGCAGCATGGCCTCTGTTATCTCAAAGTCGGCGATGACCCCTTCCCTCATGGGCCTTATGGCGACGATGTTTCCAGGGGTTCGGCCGAGCATACGCTTGGCGTCGGCCCCGACAGCCAGCACCTTCTGGACACCCCTCGAATCACGATGAACGGCGACAACGGAGGGCTCGCTCAACACGATGCCCTTACCCTTGACATAGACAAGGGTGTTCGCCGTTCCGAGGTCGATCGCCAGGTCGTTGGAAAATTTCCCCAAAATAAAGTCAAAAAGCACTATTGCCTCCTTATTTTTATAACTTAGGCATTCGATAACTCAAGGCATCAAAAGTTGAATTTTATAACTTATTTACTCGGGCTAATCAATCCATTTTTTAACTACAAGGAATCATTTACCTTTAAAAAAACATTGCTTTTTGCCGGATGATATACTACTTAAGCCTGCCGGAAATCGAGGAAAATCGAGGGTGATTTTCTGCAGTTAACGAGAAAACGAGCGACGGCGGTCCATCTATGCTTCAATTCATGAGAAAACACGCGAAAAACTGGCTGATGAAGGTTCTTCTGATCCTTATCATCATCGTCTTCGTCTTCTATTTCGGCTCGAGGACCGGCCGACAGAAAGCGGGGGACATCGCGACGGTAGGGGATAGAGCGGTATCATTTGTGGAATTCCGCAAGGAATACGAGAACCTTCTCGAGCTATACCGCCGGCAGTATGGTGAAAACCTGACTGAGGAGCAGCTTAAAAAATTAAACCTCAAGCAGGTGGCGGTTGATAACCTCATCAACCAGGCCGTTATCCTCCAGAAGGCAAAGGAATTGAGCATAGAGGTAAGCGACGAGGAGGTCCGTAATTTTATTTTTTCCATACCGACATTTCAGAGAAACGGTGTCTTTGACAATCGTGTTTATCAGCAGGTCCTGCGCAGCCTGAAGATGACGCCGGAAGAATTCGAAGTTTCACAGAAAATGGGAATGACCGCAGCGAAAATTGAAGGCCTTATACGGGAATCCGTGATGGTTTCCGACGACGAAGCATTCGACATCTACCGTATCCAGAATGAAAAGACAGACCTGGCGTTCCTCAAAATCCCCTGCGGTGAGTACCGTTCCCGGGTCAAGGCATCGACCGAAGACCTCGAGAAGTTCCTTGCAGAGCAGGGCGACTCTTTCCGTGTACCCGAGCGCTTGCAGGTCAAGTACTTATTTCTCCGCGCCGAAGACTTTGAGAGCTCCGTTAGTGTTTCCGACGAGGAGGTCAAAGATTACTACGAATCTCACAGAGAATCCCTCAAGAAAAAAGACGGTACTTCGGCCCCACTTGCCGAAGTGAAGGGAAAAATCATCGCGGCCTTACGCCGTTCGAAGGCTATGGACCAGGCCTACAGTGAGGCCAGAAAAGCCCGCAACACCATCTATCAAGAAGAGAACTTTGAGGAGTATGCGAGAAAGCATAATCTCAATATCTATTCGGGAGAGATTGTGGCAAAAGAACTCCCCAAAGGGGAGTTGGCCGCCGTCGAAGGACTGGATGAATACCTCTCATCCCTTAAACCTGACCAAATCACACCGGTCCTTTCTACGCCGTCGGGTTACACGATCATCAAACTGGTATCCCGGGAGACTTCCCGGACCCCGAAACTCGCAGAAATAAGGGGTATCGTAGAAAAGCGTTATGTCGAGGAAGAAGCGCGAAAACTCTGCCGGAAAGAGGCAGAGGATACTCTGAGGCGTCTGAAAGCGGGCGCCGGCATGGACGCGGTCGCCCGTGAAAAAGGCATAAGAATAGGCGCAACCGGGTATTTATCGCCGGGGGTCGACATCCCCGGGATAGGCAGGTCTCTTGAAATCGCACAAGCTGTGTACCTGCTCTCGGAGAAAAAACCCTACCAGGACCAGCCCTTCCTTGTTGACGATGCATACGTAATCGTAAGATTCAAGGGTCGTAAACTGGAAGCGACGAACTTCGCCGCCAAGAAGGCGACCATCAAGCAGTTCCTGTACCGGCACAAAGAAAACACGTACCTCCAATCTTGGGTCACAGAGACCAAAGAAGCCCTTATAAAGGCCGGGCGGATCAAGTTCCACGAAGACGTCTCCAAACTGTAAAACCGGTGCAACTGACGGCACCGCCGCCCCCATACCGGCGCGAAGGGCGGTCAAACGGATCAAGGCAACGTCCGGTCTGACGGAGGTCAAGAAAGACCGCAAATTGTTCTGTCCGTCCGCCCTATTCTTATCCGGATCATCCTTCAACTCGATGGTTCATCCCCACAGCACTTCCGCTCAGTCGTGAACAAGAAATAATCTACCACAAATCAATCTCCCTTTCGTCAAGGGACAATCGAGTCGTCTAACTCTGTGCGGATCAAAAAAAAGGTTACGAGTAGGAATCAACACTCGTAACCTTTAGATTTCATGGTGCCGGAGGACGGACTTGAACCGTCATGACCGCAAGGGTCGGGGGATTTNNTACCAATTTCACCACTCCGGCATGCGTCCGAGATTATATTCGAGCACCCTTCCTGTCAAGAAAAATGTAAAAATGTATTGACAATTTATCGAGTCTCTGATTAAGTTTCTTTTCCTTTCAGGTCAGGCAATTTATGTGGGGCTGTAGCTCAGCTGGGANNTTCGATCCTCGTCAGCTCCACCAATAGCATCATGGTTTAACTTGTTCGTTATGTCCGTTTCTTTTCTCGCGCTGCCATTCTCTCCTGATTCGCAGTCAAAAATACTCTCTGCCGATGTACTGTGCACTTGCGCACAATTCTGTGCACTTCTGCACATGTAGAATAAAAAAGGGCGGCCGGTACCCATTCGGAGTAATTTATCGATTTTCCTGCCGTTTATGGCAATCAATACATCGGTCTATCTGTCACTGTCAAGCCGTTGTAAATTCGACTCATAGCAGCGACGCCTCCCGGCTTACCTGACAGTCCTTTCCCGTCGAGGAAAAAAACAATACTTCAAATTGACGTTTACTAAGATAATCAATGCGTTATCCATTCCATGGCGCGCCGACCGTCACGTGGCCTACGATTTGCTTTCAGTATAATAGACGACGCACTGAAGATTTAACAGTGCGTTTGTTAGCAACCTAAAAGAGGGAGGATGAAGTATGGCTCTGAAGACAAAGGAAGAATATTTTGAAAGCATAAGGGCGTTGAGGTTGCCGGTGTATCTGTTGGGCGAGCGAGTAAAAGACTGCGTTGAGCATCCGATAATACGTCCTTCGCTGAATTCCGTGGGGATGACCTATGAGATCGCCCAGGACCCCCTCTATGAGGATCTGGCCACCGCAACATCCCACCTAAGCGGGAACAAGATCAACCGATTCTGTCACATTCACCAGGGAATAGATGACCTTCAGAAAAAGCCGCGGCTGCTTCGGTTGATGGGGCAGAAGACCGGCTCCTGCTTCCAGCGTTGTGCCGGACTGGATGCCATCAATACCCTCAATGCCATCTCGTATGAGATGGAACAGGAGTTGGGTACGGAGTACCATCAGAGGTTCCTCAATTTCTTACGAATCATGCAGGATGAGGACCTTGTCTGTGACGCGGCCCTTACGGACCCAAAGGGTGATCGATCCTTGCTGCCCAGTAAGCAAGCGGACCCCGATCTCTACTTACGAATTGTGAAAAAGGACGCCAAAGGGATCACCGTCCGTGGATGCAAGGCCCATCAGACCGGCGCGGTCAATTCTCACTGGGTTGCGGTGACCCCGACGTCGGCGATGCGCGAGGAGGACAAGGATTACGCCGTAACTTTCGTGGCCCCGACGAACAGCAAGGGTATCTCTTACGTCTACGGTCGTCAGTCCTGCGACACGAGAAAGCTTGAAGGCGGAAACATCGATGTAGGGAACGCGGGTTTCGGCGGCCACGAAGCCTACATGATTTTTGACGATGTCTTCGTTCCTTGGGAAAACGTCCTCATGTGCGGTGAGTACCAGTTTTCCGGAAGGCTTGTCGAAATCTTCGCCAATTATCACCGGGCCAGCTACGGCGGTTGCAAAACTGGTGTCGGAGATGTCCTGATAGGAGCGACTGCCCTGATTGCCGATTACAATGGAACGGCCCGCGCCTCTCATGTGAAAGATAAGTTGCAGGAAATGGTTCATCTTAACGAGACCTGTTATGCCTGCGCCATGTCCGCGGCCACTGAAGGGAACAAGCATGCGTCGGGCGGATGCCTGGTGCACGGGCTTCTGGCTAACGTGGCGAAACTGAACATAACCCGCAATCCCATAGAAATGTGTCGCCTGGCGCAGGACATAGCGGGGGCGGTCATCGGTACCACACCGTCGGAGAAGGATTTCAACATCCCGGGTATCGGTGAGGTGTTGAAAAAATATCTGCAGGGAGTGGCACACATATCCGCTGAGTCACGAGTACGTTGCATCCGCTTGATCGAGAACATCACTATGGGCACCGGCGCCGTCGGTTTCTTCACAGAATCCATCCACGGAGCAGGGTCTCCCCAAGCTCAGAAGGTTATGATCCAGCGATACGGAAACTTCGAACACAAAAAGATGCTGGCAAAAACTTTGGCCAGCATCAAAGAATAACCGGTCGGAAGGGAGCTAAAAAGGACATGAAATCAAAAAAACAGATATCCATGAAGGAAGCAGCGGAAGAGATCAAGAACGGCGATACTCTTCTCATCGCGGGGTTCACGGTGTGGCGAAAACCGATGGCATTGATCTACGAGCTCATCCGCCGGCAAAAAAGAGATATTCACCTGATCATGGCAAACCCGTCTGTGGGGGTGGATATGTTGATCGGTGCCGGGTGCTTGAAAATCTGGGAGTCAAATTTCTGCGCCATGGAGATATTCGGAAAAATCGCGAACAATTTTGCCCGGGCGGTGGAGACGGGGGCGATAATCTACGAAGATTACGGACACTACCATACGGTCTTGCGACTCCAGGCAGGGGCCATGGGGGTTCCCTTTCTGCCCTCTTGGGCCTGTCTGGGCACAGATCTCTTGAATCCCGAATACGACATGTTGGGCAGAGCCGGTCTCCGCGATGGGAGCGACCCACATATCCCGAAAGAGAAGTTCAAGATCGTGCCGGACACATTCTATGGAGACGGAGAGTTGGTCTTGGTTCCGGCGGCGCGGGGGGACGTATGCATCGCTCATGTGCAAAAGATAGGTGAACAAGGTACGGTCAGGATAGAAGGCCAACGTTTCGGATGCGTCGAGGCGATGAAGGCTGCGGACAAACTGATCGTAGTTGCCGAGGAGATCGTTCCGGAGTCCGAGTTGCGTCGTGAGCCCACAGCCAACGTCCTTCCCCACTTCAGAGTCGATGCCATCGTCGAGTGTCCGTATGGGGCACATCCCACGGGAGTGTTTGGATATTACGACATGGATGCGGCTTTTATGTCGGATTACCACCGTAACCACAGCAGGACTCAGGAATCATTCGATCGCTGGGCGGATGAGTGGATATTTGGCGTTAAAGACCACACGGAGTATCTAAATAAACTGGGAGCTGAAACGCTTCAGAATCTGAGAGCAAACAGCGTATTGAAGTGGAGTACGCATCTGAAGAGGGGGGTAAGATAAGATGTCAAAGAAAGGCCATGCAAAAGAAGGGGAGTACAAACTTGCGGCTCTCATGGTTATGGCTGCCGCCAGGGAAGTCAAAGACGGAGAAGTTGTCTTCGCCGGAACGGGATTGCCGATGGTGGCAATAATGGCTGCCCAACACCTCCACGCCCCAAATGCCGTTTTGATTTACGAAGCCGGGACGATGGATGGACATGCCATATCTATTCCAAGCTCGGTAGCCGATTCCCGCTGCGCATATCAGGCATCAGTAGTATCGGGAATCGCCGATGCCTTCGAGACGTTACAGCGAGGGTGGGTTGACTTAGGGTTCCTGGGGGGTGCGGAGATCGACAAGTACGGAAACGTCAACGCAACGTCTGTAGGAGATTATACAAGACCGAAAAAGAGATTTCCCGGATCGGGCGGTAACGTGGACATCAACAGCCTTTCCCGAAGAACCGTTTATATCATGGTTCAGGAAAAGAGGCGGTTCAGGGAAAATGTCGATTACATCACGAGCCCCGGCTGGAGAGTAAAATCTTGGAAAGACGGAAAGATGACATGGATAACAAGGCAGGAATGCTACAAAAAAATGTTCAGAGGCGGGCCTGTTGCCGTGATCAGCGATATGGCCGTCTTCCGGTTTGACAGCGAAACGGGCCTAATGTACCTCGACACAGTACATCCGGGAAGAACGGTGGAAGACATAAAGAACAATACCGGGTTCGATGTGGACGTTTCCCGAATGTCGGGACAAACACCGCCACCTACCTACGAAGAACTTGACCTTCTTTACAACACCGTAGACCCAGAAGGCATATTCCTGCCTTAAGTCGGAGGAAAGGAGAAGCATGCTACCGTTAGAAGGTATTAAGATTATCGACCTGACACGATTGCTTCCTGGCGAATATTGTACCCTTATACTCGCTGATTTCGGGGCAGAAGTTATCAAAGTGGAGGACACACAGCGCGGTGATTACGCCCGCTGGGAGCATCCGTTGTTCAGCGACACCATGATAGACGATACCATCAGCGCCTATTTCGCCATCTTGAACCGAAACAAAAAGAGCATGAAGCTAAACCTGAAAGACCCTCAGGGAAAGAACATTTTCCTGAAACTCGTTGAAAGGGCGGATGTCGTCTTCGAAAGCTTCCGACCCGGTGTGATGGACCGCCTTGGTGTCGGATATGCGGATTTGAGTAAAGTTAACCCTCGGATCATCTACTGCGCCCTCACGGGTTACGGGCAGGACGGCCCTTACCGCGACCTCCCCGGGCACGACATCAACTATTTGGCCATTGCGGGTATTCTTTCGATGCAGGGTATCAAAAGAGGGAAACCGATACTGTCTGGCATCCAGGTCGCGGACCTTGCCGGTGGGGCCCACATGGCTATTATGGGGATTCTTCTCGCCCTCATGGCGAGAGAGAAGACCGGATTCGGCCAATTTATCGACATCTCAATGCTCGACGGGGCGGTCAGCCTACTCGCCCAACATGCAGGAAACTTTTTTGGAAACGGCAAGGAGCCTCGCCGAGGTGAATTGAACCTTAACGGTGGTTTTGCGTGTTACAACGTTTACCGGGCAAAAGACGGCAAGTACCTGGTGCTCGCAGCCCTCGAAGATAAATTCTGGGCTGAGTTCTGCCGGGCGGTAGGGCGGGAAGACCTGATTGCCCAACAGATAGTGGACTTGGACGAGCAGGAAAAGATCATCGAGCAATTGCAGGAAATTTTCGCGACAAGGAACTGTGACGACTGGGTGGAATTCTTCAAAAAATATGACACCTGCGTTACCGCGGTGAAGGAACTGAAAGACGCTTTTATCGACCCCCAGGTCCTTCATCGAAAAATGGTTCAGAAATTGACATATTCCGGGAAGGACGGTGAAAAAACGATATTCCAGTTGGGAGTTCCCATAAAGATGTCCGACACTCCGGGGACCATAAGGACGAGACCTCCGAAGTACGGCGAGCATACGGCAGAAATTCTCAGAGACCTTGGATATTCCGCGGATGAAATCGGCGTGTTTCTACAGAGGGGCACCTGTTGATGCCGTAGTGTAAAGACACATTCGTAAGGCAAAGAACAGAAATTTCAAAAAAAGGAGGAATAAAAATGAAGCTGTATTTTTTCGAGGCGGGAATACTGAAAAGCAAGAAGAACCTGTTTACTTTTGGCGTTGGGGTGGGTGAACCTTTCGACGTTCCCGTCCCCTTCCTTCTGATTGACCATCCTAAAGGAGTCGTTCTTTACGACACAGGTAATGCTCTGGAGGTCGTCAACAAGAAGCACGAGCACTGGGGGGCAATGGTCGATGCGTATGATCCCGTCATGACGGAAGATCAGTGGTGTGTAAATGCGATCCAAAAAGTAGGATACAAGCCAGCAGATGTAAAGTACGTCATCCTTTCTCACCTCCATCTTGATCACGCCGGGTGCGTGGGACACTTCCCCAACGCAAAATACGTCGTGCAGCGGGATGAGATGCATTATGCGTATGTTCCCGATTATTTCATGAAGGGCGCCTACATACGGAAGGATTTTGACAAGGATGTGAACTGGCTGATCCTTGAAGGATGGAGGAATGACCCAGTGGACTTCTTCGGTGACGGGACCATCCTCATTTACTTCACGCCCGGACATACACCGGGACATCAATCTATACTCGTCAACCTGCCGAAGAGTGGGCCTATGTTCTTTGCCGCCGATTCTTGCTACACTACAGAAAATATAGATAAAGACATCCTGCCCGGCCTATCGTGGAGTCCAAGCGAAGCGGTTAAGACCGTTCAGCGCATGAAGAACATCAGGGATCTCTACGGTGCAACTGTCGTTACGGGACATGACCCTGAGGCATGGAAAAACTTTAAACTCGCGCCGGGATTCTATGATTAAATCGACACATGAATGATGATAAAAAAGGCTCATTACTACATTTACCGGATGAGCCTTTTTTATTAGAACAGGGGAATTACTATGTTTAGCACTATATTATTGAGTTCGTATGACGGTGTGGCGATCATTAAGCTTAACGAAGAAAAATCCCTCAATGCTCTAAGCTATCTGATGCTCAAAGAGCTGAAGGCCGCTTTGGACCTTATCGGAAAAGACGAATCTCTTAAAGTTACGATATTATGGGGTGGAGAGTCGGTTTTCGGGGCAGGGGCAAATCTCAAAGAAGTTTCAAAAATCAACAATAGTTATGAAGCTTATGTTTATTCGCGCAATATTCAGTCTGTCTTTAATTGTTTCGAGGATTTCCAGAAACCGGTAATCGCCGCGATCGGCGGATACGCCTTGGGGGGTGGACTCGAGCTAGCCTTGTCCTGCGATATCAGGATCGCTAGCGAAAATGCCAGGATAGGCCTGCCGGAAGTGAAGCTGGGCGTTCTTCCTGCCGCAGGGGGTACGTCGAGGCTGACGAGGCTCGTAGGCCGAGCCCGTGCTAAGGAACTGATATTTCTTGGGGACCCGGTGCCAGCAGCAGAAGCTTATCGCCTTGGTATCGTCAATCGTATCGTTCCCGATGACAAACTTATCGAAGAGGCAATGAAGATGGCTAAAGTCCTGGCAACCAGGGCGCCCATCGCCCTTGCGATGATAAAAAACGCAATAAATGTCGGTGCGGACCTCGGCAGGGATGCGGCACAGGAGAACGAATCCAAGTGCTCGGGCGTCCTTTTTAATACCGAAGACCGTATCGAGGGAATGAACGCTTTCTTGGAAAAAAGGAAAGCCGCATTCAAGGGCAGATAATAATCTTTACAATTACAAAGGAGGCTTCGAAAAAGCTATGGAAATTCAAGGAAAAACGATCCTGGTAACGGGCGGCGTATCCGGTCTGGGCAAAGCTGTTTCCACCTTGCTTGCCAGCATGGGAGGAAATGTTGTGATGATCGACATTAACGGGGAGAAAGGGGAAGCTCTCGCAAAGGTATTGAAGAATTCACTTTTCGTGATGACGGACATCACGGACAACGCTCAGGTAAAGAAGGCAGTAGACCTCGCAATGGAATGGCGTGGTCGCATCGATGTCCTGGTGAACTGCGCCGGAGTAGCACCCGGGGCAAAGCTGGTGAGCAAAAAGGGGCCGCATGACCTTGAGCTTTTTAAGAAGACAATCGATATCAACCTTATCGGCCCATTTGATGTGATGAGGCTGACGGCTGAGAAAATGACGCTAAACAGTCCCAACGAGGATGGAGAAAGGGGAGTTATCATCAACACAGCGTCCGGCGCAGCGTTTGAAGGTCAAAGGGGACAGGCCGCTTATTCGGCGAGCAAGGCAGCTCTCGTGGGGATGACGCTTCCGCTGGCGCGTGATCTGATGGATATCGGAATAAGAGTCTGCTCTATTGCCCCTGGTCTTTTCGATACGCCGCTGGTAGCGAACTTTTCAGACCAACTGAAAGCACAGCTGGCACAGATGATCCCGTTTCCCCGTAGACTGGGAAAACCCCCGGAATATGCTATGTTGGTGTTGCATATAATTGAAAACAGTTATCTAAATGGAGAAACCATCAGAATAGATGGTGCGCTCCGCATGGCTCCCTAAATGAGCGGGGCAGTTTTTGCGCGTGAACCAGATTTTTTAACGCAAGGAGAAGATGATGAGAAGAGTCGCAGTATTGGGAACGGGTCATTCAAACTATATGTTCAGGTCGGAAAAGCCGTCGACAGAATTGATGTCCGAGACCGCGATGGAGGCCATAATTGACTCCGGCCTGATGCCGGGGGACATCCAGGCCTTTCTCATGGGAAATGCCTGGGGGGCATTTGAAGAAGGCCAGAGCACTTTACAATCTTATGTAGCCAACGAAATTGGTTGTTACAACATTCCCGCCACTCGTCTAGAAGGGGCGTGTTCATCGGGAACAATGGCAGTAAGGGAGGGTTTCATTTGGGTAGCCTCAGGTTTTTACGATATTGTTTTGGTCGGAGGGGTAGAGCGAGCCACAGCATTGCCAACCCCACTAGCGACAAGGGTGTTTGTGACCTGTGCTGATAGCCTCTATGAATGGCCCACCGGGTTTGTATATCCTGCGTCGTTCGGAATGTTGGCCCACCTTTATTGCCGTACGTACAACATTCCTTTGTCAAAACTTGAGGGCATCATGGCCTGTGTCAGCGTACAATCGCATGAGTATGCCTTGCTAAACCCCAAAGCGCAGATCCATAAGAAATTGACCAAAGAGGACGTGCTGAATAGTCCAATGGTTGCAACACCTCTGCGTCTGCATAATTGTTGTCCTTTTACTGATGGCTCCGCTGCCATCGTGCTCGCTTCGGAAGAGTTTGCCAAAAAACTGGACAAGAGGCCAGTTTACATCGCCGGGGTGGGCCAGGCCTCCTCTGGCAGGATAAGCTCACAGTCCGCTTACTATCCCAGGATCAGGTCGCGGGAAGTTTCATCCCGACAAGCATACCGTATGGCTGGCATCACACCCGAAGATATCGACTTGTGCGAACTGCATGACTGCTTCAGCATTGCCTCATTGATAGCAGCAGAAGGCTTGGGTTTTTTTGAGTACGGGACGGCAGGAGATGCTTGGGAAAAGGGCAATACGCGCATCGGTGGGAAGATTCCCATAAACATCTCTGGTGGGCTAAAAGCCAAAGGGCACCCAGTTGGTGCAACCGGCGTCGGCCAGGTTGTCGAAGTAACCCAGCAGCTCAGGGGTGAACTGATGGAGCAGGGCCGGCAAGTAGAGGGCGCAAGGTATGGGATGACTGATACTATGGGTGCTGACGGGGTGGTTACAAACATTATCTTGACAACAGAAAAGTAAGGAGGATGCGATGGAATACAGGCTGCCTTTTAGGCAATATAACAAGGCTCTTCGCAAAAACAAACTGTTGGGCCTTAAGTGTAATGATTGCGGGAAGATTACCTGTCCCCCAACGATGGCCTGTAGCAAATGTGCCGGAACAAACATGGAAGTATGTGAGCTTAGCGGAAACGGTCTAATAGTTACTTTGAGCACCGTTTATGTAGCCGCAAGGGGGCGCGAAGCTGAATTACCGTATACTGTGGCATTGGTAGAGCTCGAAGAAGGTCCTTGGATAATGGGGAATCTTATCGATATCGACCCCCGAAAAGCGGGCATGGATCTCATGGGAAAAAAAACTGCCCTCAGCTTTAAGGTCTGCCCGGCAGACGAATTCTCAGCTGGAGTCGCGGCAGCACGGCCAGCATTTTGCGTCATGCGTGAATAACCCTTAATATCGTTGAAGTGACAATCGCGATGGTCAGCCCATCACACAACAGAGATGAAAAAGCCCTTTGATTTATTGAGATGCAGGGAGTTATGCAGTGACTGTTTGATTTTTAAACTATAGGCCTCTTCGAGAGGCACTATGAAATGATTTTTTTCGGGGGAGGAAATAAAGGACATGAATTATGAATTTACAGACCAGCAGTATGTTTTTCAGGAAAATATTCGCAAATTCACCCGCAATGAAATAGCCCCGCTCGCCCCGGTCATCGACCGGGAGCATCGCTTTCCTATAGAAACACTGCAAAAATTCGGAGAACTGGGATACATGGGCTTCCCTTTTCCCGAACAATATGGCGGATCGGGCTTAGATACAATCTGCAAAGCCATATTCATCGAGGAAGTGGCAAAAGCCTGCGCAAGCACCGCAGTGATAATGCTTGTTCACTTGGGAGCTGGATGTATGCCAGTGTACTTGTATGGCACGGAAGAACTTAAACAGAAATATTTGCTCCCGTCCTGTGACGGAAGATACCTTGCCGGTTTTGCCCTAACGGAACCGAACGCTGGTTCCGATAATTCCAACCTCCGCTGCAGCGCTGTCCAAAAAGGTGACAAGTACATCATCAACGGGGAGAAAATTTTTATTACGAACGGAGGCTACGCTAGTTACTACATCACCATGGTCAGAACCAATCCAAATATCAAAGGCTACAAGGGAATCAGCACATTGATCGTGGGCAAGGACGCTCCTGGGCTGGTTGTCGGAAAGCCTATCGAAAAGATGGGTCTGAATGGTTCGCCCACTGTGAATCTTACTTTTGAAGATTGCGAGGTGCCAGTGGAAAACAGGCTCCTCGAAGAAGGTAAAGGATTAAACGTGGCATTGGGCGTCCTGAATGGCGGTCGCACTGTTGTTGGTGCTCAGGGTGTGGGCATCGCCGAGGGTTGTTTGGAACATACAATTGCTTACGTCAAGCAGCGCGAGCAGTTTGGACGTCCCATTGCATCCAATCAGGGCATTCAATGGCGTATTTCTGAGATGGTCGCCCAGATTGAAGCAGCGAGGCTTCTTGTGTATCGCGCGGCATGGTATGAAGACGTGAAGCACCCGGATGCGATGGTCGCGGCGTCTCTGGCCAAATGGTATGGAACAGATGCAGCCATGAAGGTGACCACGGATTGCGTCCAGTTGTTCGGCGGTTATGGGTATTGCAAAGAGTATCCTGTTGAGCGCTACATGCGGGATGCCAAAGTTACACAGATATATGAAGGGACTAACGAAATTCAACGCATCGTGATTTCCCGCCAGGTATTGGGGCTTCGTTAACAGTACAATTCGCTGGTCTTATTCGCCGGTTGGGGCTGGCAGGGCTTATCGCTGGCTTTGGGAAGAAGGAATGCCTTCAATGCCTAAAGACAAAGTTGTCGGCATCCTGGGTTTACTTGGGGGTGTTGCACTGTTCAGCACCGTAGAAGTCGCCAGCAAGATCATCGGGCCCACGGTCGATCCGATGGTAATTGCTTTCATCCGCTTCTTTGTGACCGGCATAGTTCTGCTCGGCATCTCTGTTCCCACCATATGGCGGCGTACAGAACCGCTCGGTTGGAAGGATTTCTGGGTTTTCTGCCTCAACGGGATCATCGGGGTAACACTCACAATGAGTCTTTTCCACATCGCCATCATCGTCCTTGCGAAGGCCGCTTCTGCGGCCGTCGTTATGAGTGCCAATCCCGTATTCGTCCTGATTCTTTCTCGCTATGTCAATAACGAAGACTGGTCGGCCCAAAAATGGATATCTGTAACGTTGGGCATGGTCGGTGCGTTTTTTTTTGCGTATGAATCAGGGGTCCTATCCACCAATTCGTTGAAAGGCCTCGGGATTATGCTTGCGGCCGCCTTTTTCTTTGCCTTGAGTATATGCATCTCCCGACGGTTTGTGCCCATATACGGAGGAGCAGTCCTTATGGGTTATTCGTCACTTATCGGAAGTCTACTCCTTCTCCCCTTTGCTTTGTATCGTCTGCCTGTTCAAGGACTGGAGGAAATTTACGACTCCTGGCCAACCATCGCATTTGTTTCTCTCGTTGGGACGGCTCTGGCATACATCTTTTATTACTACGGCATTCTCAAAACTTCGGCTCAAACGGCATCGTTTGCCTTCCTACTCAAGCCGATTCTTTCCTGCATACTTGCTGCCATGGTGCTACATGAAACGATCAATGCACACATGATCATCGGTTCTGTTCTGATACTCTCAGGGCTTTTGCTGACCATTCCCTTCCCCAAGTTATATTCGTAAAGTTGACCTTCTGAAGCGTCCCAGGCCGCCTGTCGGCGGCCACACATTGGAAAGTAACGAGCATGGTGATATATTCCACCGGCAGCTGGGTAATCCAAGACCGAAAAGTCATTGGTGCTTTATGCCCGTTCTAGAAGCGTGGTCTGGGGACTGTGTTCACATCATTGGTGAAGCGTCAAGCTATCCCGTTTGTAAGAGTACTCAATGTGTCACTCCCTATTGCCCGGCTGCTTTTACTGTATCTTGGAATATCATAACGTTACGTTTAAGTTACTTGTAAGAATTTATGCTTGATTGTTAAATACTTTGGAATATAATTACCTATCAAAAGGATTCATGGGGCGAGGTCATGGACGGTCCCAAGGGAAATTCTTCCAAACACAATCCGCATGAGTTCATCCAGAATGATTCGAGTTTTTCTCAGCCGAATAACGAGGCGGCGATATACGTCACAACCGGCGACGCAATTACCATCGGCGTAAGCAAGTGCTATGAAGAGTTTACAAACCTGAGCCTGAAAACAGTCGTAGGCCGGAACATGAAGGACCTTGAGGAAAAGGGGGTAATCGACCGTTCGGCTACTCTCCTGGCACTCAAGAGCAACTCTAAAGCGACGATCGTACAAAATATCCCCAGTACCGGTAAAAAAGTTATCGCGTCGAGTACGCCGATCTTCGATCATAATGGGAAAATAACCTTTGTTGCCTCGATAGTCGCTCCATACACAGATAAAAGGGAAGAAACCGTCCTTGCCACATCTTTTTTCAACCCCTTTTCTGCCGTGGAAGGGTTGGTGTATAAGAGCGAAAAGATGCAGCAGGTATTATTCCGTGCCGCACAGGCGGCTTCCACCGATGCCACAGTCTTACTTTCGGGAGAATCGGGTGTCGGTAAGGAAGTGGTGGCTAAGGTTATCCATCAGCTCAGCAATAGAAGCAAGAAGCCTTTCATCACGGTTAACATGGCCGCCATCCCAAACGAGCTTTTCGAATCGGAGTTGTTCGGGTATCAGCCGGGGTCTTTCACCGGGGCGTCAAAATCAGGGAAGGTCGGACTGGTCGAAGCAGCCCAAGGAGGAACGCTGTTCCTCGACGAAATCAGCGAGATACCCCTCAATATCCAGGCCAAAATGCTGCGTCTTCTGCAGGACAAAGAATTGTTCCCCATAGGAAGCATGGAGAGCACCAGAGTTGACGTCCGATTCTTGGCAGCAACCAATAAAGACCTTCCGGCATTGGTACGAGAAGGTAAGTTTCGGGAAGATCTCTTCTATCGTCTGGATGTGATACCAATTCGTATACCGCCACTTCGCGAAAGGAAGGAAGACATCGAAGTCTTGGCGGATTTTTTCCTCAACGAGCTATGTTCTCATTACCATGTTAAAAAATACTTCACGCTGGAAACACTTGAGGTGCTGCGCGATTATCCTTGGCCTGGAAATGTGAGAGAATTGAGGAATTTTGTGGAACGCATTGTCGTACTGAGGCAGGAACAGAAGATCGATGAGAAATGCGTTTACGAAGAGTTTGACCGAAAGCTTTTCCCGTCGACCAGGGAAAAAACAGCGGACCATTATTCTGATCTCCACAAAGCTGTAGAATCCTTTGAGAGGGATTTTATAAAACAAGTTCTAAAGGCCTGTGGAAATAACCTGGAAGATACTGCCCGTTTTTTAAAGATTCACCGCACAACACTCATCAGGAAACTTAAAAGACACAACATGCTGACATAGACCTTCCTGAAGCTCACAGCTACCCTTACCCCGCATGCTCATGACCACGCCGTGGTGCAGCAGAAAGAATGTCATTGACAGGGAGGTCTCTACGTGTTAGTGAAAATGAAAAGCATATGCAAGGCTGATCTTTAACAGTTGCCAAAAA
>DIEZ01000077.1:15557-43350 GCA_002418885.1 Syntrophaceae bacterium UBA5761 | reverse complement strand
GACGGGTGCTGCAGACTAAGTGAAAGGTACGAAGAGGGCGACCGGGGTCTGATGTCATGTTAATAAAAAGTTTTCAGGAAGCGGAAGAAATGGCTCGGAAGGCCGGCCCCAAAAAGATATCGGTCCTCCGGGCCGAAAACAGGGAATTTCTTCTGGCCATGAAAGAGGCCCATCGGAGGGGTTACGGAGAGCCTGTTTTGATCGGAGACGAAAGAAAGATCAGGGAGATCGCCGAGGAGATCGAATTTGACATTTCGAACTTTGCCGTGATCGATTCCAGGGACCCCCAGGAAGTGGCCGATTATGGGGTCAGGCTTGCCGCGACGGGAGAAACAGATTTCGTTCTGCGCGGTTACATATACGGCCCTCCTCTTTATAGGGCCTTGATAAGATCCACTTCAGACCGAGAATGCAAACGACAGATCAGCGCTGTTTGCCTGTTGGAGTTCCCAGTCCTACAGAAATTCATCGCTATCACAGACCCCGGTTTAGCCGTGGCACCCGATTTTGCCGCCAAGATGGAAATCATCAAGAATGCCGTGAACCTCCTCTCCAGGCTTGGCTATGAGAGCCCGCAGGTGGGGATCATCACGGCCCGGTCGGGGTTGGACGACGACCTTCGCTCCCTTTCCGACGCCAAAAGTATAAGAGAGGCATTCGAGCGGGGAGAACTTCCCGGGTGTTATCTTGCCGAAGGTTTGACCCTTTCGGATTTCTTGCTTGGCAAAGACGGTTTTCTCGAGAGTTTCGACAGGGTTGACTATTCCCGGATGCCGGACATCCTTTTGGTACACAACCTGGAATTCGGGAACATCTTTGTGAAGGTGGACAGCCTTGCCGAGAGGGATTTTTTCTCCGGTGTTCGAAGACATTCTTTTATCGTGGGTACAGGTATACCTGTCGTGGCCCCTTCGCGGTCTGACACCCACAAGACGATCATTACCGAGATAGCCCTTGGTGTTCTGGTCTCCTGAAGGGGATGTTAAGATGGTCCGAAACTTTGAACAGATATTGGAGAAAGTAAAGGGTCAGGGGAGAAAGAAACTCGCCGTACCGGCACCTCGAAGCCGGCGGGTATTTCAACTCCTGGAAGAGGCGCAGCGAACCGGTTTGATCAATCCGGTCATGGTGGGCGAGGGCGGCGAAGATCAACCCATAGGGGCAGATGTGATAGCGGAGGCCGTCACTATGGCCCGGAACGGCGAGATAGACATGCTTTTCCAGGGCGACGCAGAATTGAAGGATTTTATCGACGTGGTCACTGCGAAAGAAGACGGCATCGCCGAGAAGGACTCTTTGAGCTATATCTCGATTTTCGAATTACCTTCCGAAGACCGGCTGGTTATGTTGACGGATACGTTGATCCAATCGTTCCCGGACATAAAGCAGAAGGTGCGCATCCTGGATAATGCCATCGACTTTGCCGGCGTTCTTGGTATCGAAAACCCGAAGATAGCCGTCCTGTCCTCGGTAGAGCTGGTTAATTTTCGTGTTCCTTCTTCGGTCGATGCCGCCGTTCTTTCCAAGATGTCCGAGCGGCGGCAGTTGAAGGGAATCATTGACGGCCCCCTCGACATCGACTGTGCCTCATCCGGGGAGAGGGCCAGGAGAAAGGGGCTTGAGAGCCCCGTGGCGGGGCATGCGGACATCTATCTTCTCCCGGATATAGAGGCCGGTTACTCTACGGCGGAAGTCCTCGCTTTCCTTGGCAGGACCACACTGGCAGGGACACTGATGGGGACGGAAGTTCCCGTTATACTGAATTGCCGCTTCGAGTCTTTGTATTCGCTCCTTTTGGATATAGCCCTTGCGTCGTTACGTTTACACAGCCGGGCCTGACCAAGCGGGCTTTTTATGCCGAGAGCGGCACGACAATCATCCTCCTGAGGCGCTATTCCCTGCCATCTTTTTTGTCCAGGCGACGAGACCAGCGAGAAGTTTCCCGATCCTCTCTCTCGTCGCCTTGTCTTTCAGTGTTCCGTCATCGTCGACCTTCTCGTGAGCCGAGGCGACCATCACTTCCGGGGTGTTGAGCGGGTACATGTTCAGCGAAACGAAACACTGCCGAAGGTGGTACTGGGCCCTTGCCGTCCCGAATGTTCCTATGGAGGCGCCCATCAATGCCGCCGGTTTTCCGTTTAGGGCATTGTCGCCCGATGGCCTTGAGGCCCAGTCGATCGCATTCTTCAGGACGCCGGGGACGGAGAAGTTATACTCCGGCGTGGCGATGAGGATTGCGTCAGCCGCCCGGATCTTTTCTTTGAACCGCCTTACAGATTCGGGGGGCTGCCCCTCGATGTCCTGGTTGAAAAGCGGAATCCCTTTGAGGTCGAAAACTTCGAGGGTAGCCTCATCGGGGACCATTTCCAGGGCAGCAGAGAGCAATGCCCTGTTGTAAGATTTTTCCCTGAGACTTCCGGCGAAACCGAGGATGTTGATCTTTCCGTTCATGACGGACCTCCTGTACTGAATTAAGATATTGGCCGATGTTAACTGTTTTTCCCGCCAATTTCCACGTAAAAAGTTAAGTATTTCCGGTCGGGGCGAGATCATGGGGACATGGAATGCCGAGGCGTTTGGTGCCGTGCTCGGCGAAAGTCCTTGACAGCGAGGACAATCTTTGGTTGTAATGTACTTAAATAATAAGCGGTTCAGCAGGCGAGTAGAAGATGGCTTTCTCGAGGAGGGTGTTTCTATCGGCAGTGTTTGGGTCCGGTTCATGCTTGGCCATTGTCAACCCTCTGATGGCGGACGAGGGTCTTGAGCGTCTCAGGTACCATTGGAAGAACCTTGAGATAGCCGAATTGATCGATTCTCGGCCCAGACGATCCCCGGGTGTGAGCGCGAATTCCCGGAAAGAACTCGTAGATGCCCGGCGGGGAAAGGGGCTCGTCCTGAACGACACGGCAATGGATGTCTGGTCTCTGTGCGACGGTGGGCACAGGGTCGACGACATGGCCGGGGAACTCTCCGGCCGCTATGAAATCGATGTCGCCCGATGTCGACTGGACGTCGTTGTGTGCCTGCTTACCCTTAAGCGTTATGGCTTCATTGAGATACCATGAGCAGCTGTCTTTCGGCCCCTCTGGAAGTATTCATCGCCGTAACAAACCGGTGCAACCTCTTCTGCGACCACTGCAACGTTTCGACGTCGCTCAACTTGCGGGATGAACTAACCACAGAGCAGTGGATATCTTTCATCCGGAGGCTTGCGGAGCTCAAGGTCTTCACCCTCTGGATAAGCGGCGGCGAACCCTTTCTCAGGGAGGACCTTTTCGCCTTCCTCGGGGAGGTCGAGAAACATCACTTTTCCTACGGCATCAACACAAACGCCACGGTCATCGACCACGACACAGCCCGACGGTTGGCGGGACTGAAGCGGCTGACGGAGGTGGTGGTTAGCCTCGACGGCTCCAACCCTTCGGTCCACGAGAAGTTGCGGGGCGAAGGCAGTTTCGCCCGGACCGTCGCCGGGATCGAAAATCTCGTAAAGCATAACTTATATGTCTCTACCTACACCACGGTGACGGGCTACAACATGGACGACGTTGAAGACATCGTCCTCCTGGGGAAATCCCTGGGGCTTGCCTACTGCAAGTTCAACGAGATGTTGCCGCTGGGAAACGCCCTCTGCCATCTACCGAACCTCACGCTGACCAATGCCCAGAGACGGGAACTGACGGAAAGAATGAAGGACATCCGAGCCGGACACGGCAACTTCGTCACGGGGATGATTCTTGATATGGGGGAGTTTTTCGATAGATTCACCGGCGAGGCTCGCTCCGGCGAGGTCAACGGGCTCTTCGGCTGCGGCGGCGGGATACAGAAATGTACTGTCCGGCCAGACGGTTGGGTTGTACCCTGCGATCGTCTCTGGAATTTGAAGGCGGGGAATATCCTAAGCGAGGACTTTCAGGATATATGGAAAAGGGCGCCTGTTTTCCTCGACATGAGGAGGCGCTCCTCCGTATCCCTGGATACGATGTCGCAGTGCCGTGGTTGCCCACACAAGTCCCTCTGCGTCGGCGGCTGCCCCGCAGTAACCTTTGAGCTCTACGGCACCGTCTTCGCCGTCGACCCCCTGTCGTGTTTCCGTATCTATCAAGGAGGCGGCTATCCCTACCCGGTCGGTCGGGATGGTGCAGCGAATGTAGAGGGTCGCCCATGAAACACCGATTCAAACTGCCTTATGAACCCCCCCGGATAATCGACCTCGGCGGGGAGGCCCACGCACAGAGCGAACTCACGGCTGTAAAATGTCAGCTCGGTGGCTCGCCGTCCGCCGACTGTAAACCCGGTTCCCAGGCCAGCGGTACAAAATGTCAGCCCGGCAGCTCTACCGGCGGTGCATGCAACCCCGGGTCTTCAGCCTCGGGGACAAAGTGCCAAGGCGGGAGCGTAGCGGGTGGGCAATGTAAACCGGGAAGTGTCGCTGCCGCTGGCTGTAAAGTAGGTAGCGCGCCTCGTTGACGTCCAGGGTTTTCTTCTATCCTCTACCGAGGATAACTTCCCAGACGGGGTCGTCCCGGCGGAAGTGCAGGTCGAATATCCCTACCGACGAAAAAAGCTCATGGACGAACAGGAATACGGCCTTCTTCGAGTGCGGCGACATGAGAGGAAAGGCGTGGATGTGTTGCAAGACCATTTCCGCCAGGGCCTGAACCCTGGCCCTCGGTAAAACGTCGAACCTGTCGGACTTGTTGAGGAAATAGATGTTCCGTAAAAGCGACTTCTTCTTTGTATCGTCGGATTCAGCGTCACTGAAGGCGTGTATCTGGCGAAACGGAGAGGCGTAGATGAGGAAATTTCCTCGTTTGTCTCTTCTGACCACCGGCCCGTCGTCGGAAAGGACGCGGTCGAGGGGCGCCGTCGAGGCGACTGTGGTCTTCCCCGCCCCTGAGGCCCCCACAAACAGTGCCCCTACACCGTCCAAGTCGAAGCCCGTCCCGTGTACTACTAGGCCGCCCTTTTCTGCGACGACGAGACAGGCAAAGAGGTAGAACAGTTTGTAGAATGTCCCGGAAAAGTTGTTGAATCTTCTTGTGTTGTAGAAGAGGAAGTGTCCTTCGTCGGACATGCCCCGGTAGGCGAGGCATCCGTTCTTGAACGCCACGACAGAAGTGCCGAAGGGGTCGATCCCAAAATGGCGCTCCAAAGCAGGGCTGATCGCCGCAAACCCATCGTCGTCGGGTTTCATCGAAACAGGAACTGCGGGGGGCCTCTTGACCTTCGTCCTGAAGTCACAGGCCACATGGAGCACTGCATCGACCCTCCGGCAATCCCTCAGAAAACCGGAAAAGAGCGGCAGAAACCGGGACGCCAGCGGCTCGAGGCCTTTCTCGAAACGAATCTCCCAGCCGATGTCGCCGAAAGAAAGACGGATTGTTGTTTCATTACTCTTGGGCAGACTCATCTATCTTCCTTCATCGTCAATCTCGACGGGGGAAAGATTCCCTTTTCGTAGGTATCGGCACACAAGAAGAAAGGGGCGCCGAGGTCCCCCGTCAGAGCGTAGGCCGATGCACGGCAGGCCCCCTGACACCGGAACTTGAAGAGGCAAAGTCCACAGACCCCCGTCAACCCGCTCGGCACTATCCTCCTCAACCCCGAGAGGATGGGATGGTTGTCCCAGACCTCACCGATGTCGTCCTGAGCGATGTTGCCCATGTTTAGTTCCGTCTCCGTCTCGCCGATGCCGCAGAGGGAGATCGTCCCGTCGGCGAGGATGCCGATGATGTTGAGGACGTGGCATTCGCTGAGCGGTTTTTCGAGGATCCTCTTGAGAGACCGCAGGGCGACGGGAAGGTCGAAATAGATGTCGAGAGGCTCATACTTGGGCGCCAGTTCTTCCCCGACCCTCCTTTCTATCCGGATAAGCTCGTCCGTAGGTATGTTCCTCCCCTCGCTGAAGATGTTGACGCCTCGACCCGTAGGCATGACGGGGTTTATCTTCAACGACTCGGCACCCGACTTCGCGGCGAGGGCCGCCATCTTATCGATTTCGACGATGTTATCTCTGAAGAGGGTCATGATTATCTGGACTGTCACCCCGTTTTCGACGAGCAGTTTCAGGCCCGTGAGGGCGGCGCTATGGCTCCCTGTCACACCCCTGAAAAGGTCGTGCCCGGCGGGTTCGGAGCTGTCCAGGCTCACCGACACTTGGCGTACCCCGCAACGGACGATACCACGAACGAGCTCGCCGTCGAGGAGAGTGCCGTTTGTCTCGATGTCGATGTTGAGTCCTTGCAAATGCAGAAACTCGATGATTTCTATGATGTCCTTCCTCAGGAACGGCTCTCCCCCCGTGATCTTCACTGTGTTGAGACCCAGCGCCTTTGCCTTGACAATGGCATCCTTGATAAAGGAGGCGTCCACATCGTCTCTTTTCGAAGGCTGACCTTGTCCGTCAGGCGGCGCCACCCAGCAGTGACGGCAGCGGAGGTTGCAACGGTCCGACAGGTACAGGTATATGGAATGCAACGGAAAACGCTTTTTTGGGTCAGATGTCATGACAAGCCCGGACAATGAAGTTCATCTCGAGAAGGGT
This sequence comes from Syntrophaceae bacterium UBA5761, assembly GCA_002418885.1. Classification (GTDB taxonomy): domain Bacteria; phylum Desulfobacterota; class Syntrophia; order Syntrophales; family UBA4778; genus UBA2207. The sequence goes on along the minus strand of DIEZ01000077.1, from coordinate 36,803 downwards.
GGCGAGGAAGGCCGTGACGTCCCTTTCGATGTTTTTTCTCGGCGTTTCCGCGAAAACACCGGCCACGACGTCTACTATCTCTTCGACGTTCCTGGTCCCGTCACACAGGCGGTACACCTCGGCCCCCGTGGCATTGAGGTACTTGAGCCTCCCCCCTTCCGGGTCAAAGAGGAAGGCACCGTCATCTTCTTCCCGAAAGACGCTGTTTTCATTCTGGACCAGTCTTTCATCGTTCGCGATCGTCGGCACCGGCTATCCCCCACTTTTTGACTTATTTTCTGTGATGACTATAATACAGGGCACAGGAAATTTAAACATTTTTCGACCTTATAAGATGCACCCGACGGGAGGGGACCATAGCCTGGAGAGACGAAGACAGGATGCTCTGCCGGTTCCTTTTCACACCGGAGAAAGTGCTGGAGCGGGACGGCAGGGAAGCAGCCTCCAAAGACCCGATAGACTGGAATTATCTTGTTGAGACGGCCCACCGGGAAGGGGTCGCCGCCTTGCTCTACTACAACCTGCGCCGGTATGGGCTTGGGCATCTCCTACCCGATAATGTTAAAAGCGGCCTGACGGATTCCTACCACCGTCGCGTAAAGACTACCTTAGAATCTATCGCCGTTATAAGGAAGGTATTCCGTGGCCTCCAGGAGGCGGGGATAGACTTCTTGGTTTTCAAGGGCATCGCCCTGGGGGAGTGCGTCTATCCCCAGACGGCTCTGCGCGGGGCGGGCGATTGCGACCTGCTCGTAAAAAAACGGGAGCTCCTCGCCGTGGACAAGTATCTCAACGGCCTCGGCTACCGCTCTGTCGACAGCAGTGCCCGCCTGGCCCTCGACAACCCCGAGGGGTATCTGGCCAGCGTAGAGTACCGGCGGGACGATCCCTCGTCCGTCGGCATTCACGTCCACTGGCATCTGGTGAACACATCCGTGCCGGCGACGGCCTACGTCGCCTTCATAGATATGGACGCCCTGTGGGAGAAGTCCCGCAGGGCCAGGGTTGCCGATGCGGATACCCGAATCCTTTCCCCGGAACACCTGATCATCTACCTCTGTGAACATGCCCTCAGGGTCGGTCACTCCTTCGACCGTCTCATCCTCGTCTGCGACCTTTTTTTCGCCCTCCGGTTTTACGGGAAAAATATCGATTGGGGGTTCCTCGTGGAGGAGGCAAGGAGGTTCCGTCTGTACCGTTTCGTCTACTTCGGGCTTCTTATCGCCTCCCGCTTCAGCTCCTTTTCCTTGCCCCCGGAGGTTATGGAGAATCTGAAACCTGCCCGAATCACACTGCCGGAGCGCTGGTTCTTGAATACTCAGCTTGCTAATGAGAGACTCCGGGGGAGCAGTTTTTTCGTTCACCTGGCAATGAATAAATGTCTCCTCGACAAGGCAAAGTTCATTATTTACACCTTTTTCCCCCCCCGGAGCATCTTGTTTCAGAGGCGTTACGCGACCGAGGGTATCGCCGGGGCGAGGTTGTACCTGGACCGTGTCGGGGAGATAGGCAGACAATTTATCGTCTTCCTTAGAGCAGGACGAGGAAAGGGCGCGTTATGACGGAAAGCCCGTGATGGGCAGGGTATGGTAAGTGTTTTTGAAACCGAAATGGAGTCCGATTGATCCGGCTTTTTATTCTAACTGGTTTCCCGAACGAAGCTTTCTTGCAAGGTCCGGCACTTCTCCTCGAGCGATTATGGTTAGAAAGCGGTCTGTCACTTCGGGTCTAGGAAAAAGCGATAGTTCAAAACGTCCGGCGACATATTGAAACAGCATAGGTTGCGGTGTATCGGAAAACTCGACGATTCCCTTCATGCGAAAGACGCCAGGCGGGAGTGATTCGACGACGGAAAGAAACCTCTCTCGATCTATGGGGTCGGTGATCATCAGCGTCTTACACTGCAATCCGTCGTGAACGTGTGAGCCGGGGACGGAAGACTTGGAGTCGCTGAGTGAGGTCGGTAGGTCCTTCCCGGCCCACCGGTCTTCCGTATCTAAAATAAGGGATGGGTTTAAATCGCCCCTTTCCGCCATAAAGATGACGGCTTTGGGGTTGATCTCCTGAAGCTTATGGCGCGCCTTCTGGAGGTGTGGCTCATTTGCGAGGTCGCATTTGTTCAGAAGCAAGACATCCGCTGCCTTGATCTGCTCCTTTGCAACCGAGAATTGCGATAACGAACGGTCGAGATTTACGGCATCGACGACCGTTACAGCGCAATCGTACCGTACCAGCGATTCGACTTCGCTAATCTCATCCAGCAAGTTGAAGGGGTTCGCCGCCCCCGTGGTTTCGAGGATGATAAAATCGGGCCGAAAGCTCAACAGAATATCCTGGATTGCAGGCTTTAGGTTTTGCACCAGGCTGCAGCAGATACAGCCTTCATCGATTTCCGTAACCTTGTAGTCGAGGAGTTTCCCGTCCAGGCCGATGTCGCCGATCTCGTTCTGAATCACCGCAACGAAGCGGCTGCGCTGGGTCTGATACTCGATAAAGTGCCGGAGAAAGCTCGTCTTGCCCGCACCAAGGAAGCCCGAAAGGACGATGAGCGGCGGGCGCTCGTCGATTCCGGAAATCTGTTTGTTCGGAATCCCGTTGCTTTTCTGGTGGTAGGCTTTCCACCACCGCATCTGTCTGTAGTCCTCTGGAACAACACCCGCCCCGCACCACAGTATCTCTTTGCCCGCCGCGCAATCTCTGCCGACCGATGTCTCAAAGGGGTCAAAGAATCGGCCTTCGCCGTATCCAAGACCGACAAAGACATCTTCGATGTCCGGCGCGGGCTTACTTTGGATCTCCCTGTCATCATAGACGACCTCCATACCAGGGTAGCGCCTTTCGATCAACCACCCCGGGGTCTGTTCTAAGTTGTAGGATACGGAGGCCGCCAAGACCTCGAAAAATGCCTTCGTAACAGGCAGTGAAGGAAAATTCTGGTCGTATGCGCCGGGCTCTATCGCCCATACCATGCCTTGATTACTGGGGAGGCGAACGCCGTTTTTGGCAATGCTGCGCTGTGTGGTCGGGCTTTCCATGCCGAGATACAGTGCCTGTTGCCGGGTATCGAGGGCGAGGAATAGTGTGCCGACGGAAAAAAGCGGCATCAGTTCCTCATTCTGCAGAAAATCGCGGACAAGGGACATGTAATCGGGCCGCTGGCTGTAAGCCGCGGCCCGAAGGGAACAACACTCGACCATCGCTTCATCTGCATCCGGGAAATAACTCAGACCGAATGAGCCGACCACCCAGCCCTTCTCTTCTTTGAAGCCGTTGAAACAAACTCCGAAGACACCGGCATGACCGTCAATTCGGGCGGTCCAACCTTCCCCAGTCGACGCGACCGACTGTTTCAGGCCGCGCCAGCCCAGCGCGTGGCGTGCACCGGGAACAAACTGTGCGCGCATGAGTACAGCGCGCAAGAGCCCCTGGAGAGTGTCCTGCGCGTCGGTCCGGACATCTCTTTGAAAAAAATCCCGCAGTTTCACGACCTCAATACCGTCATACCTCGACCCCGAAGCCGATTCTGTCCCCGTTACCCAGGTATGCCGGGTCGGGCGACCGGAACCTGGCCGTGCCCTTCTGGATAGGGTACCCTCGTTCGATGAACTTCTTGGCGCAGATGACACCTGTGCAATGGTTACATCCGACCTTCTGGAATCCGTATTTGCCGAGGGATATCACCAGGTCGTCGTACTTCGGGTCCCAGTCCTCAAAAGGAGATATGTGCAGTCCGCCGTAGATGCCGTAAAGCTGGTCCTTCTCATATTTGAATTCCCGGAAGGCGGTCTCGGCAAACTGGATGATGCCGAAGTGGCAGCAGCCCGTGACGCTGACCAACCCGTGATCCTTCACATTGGCATAAATCGCCTGCTCGCCGTACACGCGGCAGATGATGGGGACATCGAAGAGGAGCGTTGCCACGCCGGGGATTATGGGGTTGAGTCCCTTGGGCCCCGGCTTGACCTTGATCAGTTTACCCTTGTGGCCGGCGTCCCGGATGTATTGAAGACCTTCGGGATAAAACGTATCCGGAATGTACATGGTGATGTTAGGGTCGTACTTGAAGGTAACCGGCACACCCCAGAAATGGTCGAAGTGCTCATGGGAGATGATCAAGGCCTCGATCTCCCTGTTTTTCAGCATCTGGTCGATGCCCTCCCGCTTGAAGCACTCGTCCATCCACTTATAGGACCAACCGCTGTCGAGAAGGTATTTGTGTTTTTTGCCGTTCATCTCTTCCACCTCGACCAAAGCGGCGAACCCGCCGGCATTGTCCGGGTTTACAGAAAGTTTCTCTGTGATGCTCCATGCCTCCTCAAGGTTGTTCGGAAGCAGATGCATGATCTTGGCGATGCCCTTTGCGTATGAGCCTTTGCCCAGCCCGGTGCCGTCGCCGAAGGGCGGCCAATTGTAGGTGTACTGGTCGACCAGAAGTCCCCCGGCCCCTTTAATGTCGCCCGTCAGAACGGCATTTTTGAACCAGCTGGTTTCGGAGATGTTGGTTACCTTGACGCTCTTGCAGGCGCCGATGTCCGTCATTTTGCGTTTCACCTCAGGGAAATGGGCCTTGCGCCAGGGAGAATAGGAATAGACACCCATCCCGAGGAAAGCTCCCCCGAGAACTCCCATGGCCGCCCCCTTGAAAAAGTCCCGGCGGCTAAATTTACCTTTATCTTCAGACATAATTCCTCCTATCTCAGTCTATTTAATGACGGTGATGGATTGATACATCCAGGGCAGGATTTTCAGTGTGATGAAGTAAATAGCTACACCACACAAGGCGCCAATCCCGAGTCCCCAGCCCAGGGACGGGGTCCACCGGACCTCAGCCAGCTTCGCCTCTTTCGCCGCATGCTCCCGGGCAATCTCGTCCGCCGTTTTCGGCACCATCTTCCAGGCCGGCCAGTTGTCCATGAACCAGTGGTGAGCCAGCCAGATGTTGATCAGCCAGATGGTGGGGATCATCGGGAACTGCTGCTCATGCATGAACCCCTTTTGGGTGCCCAGGAAATCGTGCGATATCTTGTAGTAGAAGATATAAAGCAGAGCGGCAGCGGCGATGGTAATGGCTGTTCTCAAAAGGACATTGACGGGCAGACTGAAGCGTTTTGGCCAGTTGCCGCAGTAGAAAGTGATGAAAATCGCCGGAACGAGAAAGAAAACTGCCATCTCTCCGACATGCAGCCAGCGCCAATCGGGTGCGTTGATCAGGCGAGTTCCACGTATCGCCGGACCCCAGGTAAGTTCTTGGGCAAAATAGAGGAAGAAATGCATTGCCCAGGCGATGGCAATGATGCCGAAGAAGGCCGTCACGCGACGCAGCCAGTTTGTCTTTATGAGAGAGAATGGAAAGCGTTCCCAGATGGTTTCCACAATCCAGACCGTCACCGTGCAACACATGATCCATGCAACATGGAAGTTGCCCGAGACCGTGTTTGCGAATTTCTCCCAGTAGGGCGGCGCGATGGACGTAAAATACTGCCAGGGATAATAGAGAATACCCATGTGGGAGTGCATGGTCATGAAGTAAATCAACGTGCTCAAAAAGAATGTCATAACGAGAATGCTGATGCCCTTGGCAGGCTGACCAAGGTTCTGCCAGGGCACCTCCTCGCAGGCCACCACCCAGGCAGGACTGAGCCAGGAGGCTATCGCCGCGAACATAAGGCATGCCAGCGACGCATACTCTATGGCAAAGAACTCGGTCATTCTGGGCAGTTTCATGATTCTTTCGGGGTTAAAGTAGGCAAGCCCGAGGTTGCCGAACATGCCTGTGAAGAAGCCCTCTATGAGGACATACAGGATCAAGACGGATATCGCCGTTAGGATGCTCCCTTTTACGAGGGGATGGGACTTTTCCAGCCAGTTGCGCTTAAAGGGCCAGTAGTTGAAAATGTAGACCATCCAGATCAGCATTATCAACCACCAGCGCGTGTACATATACCCCACGTAGGGCGTATACATCCTCAACCAACCCCGCGGGTCCTGGAATATCCACCACGTGGCGTAAAAAACCGCCAGGGTCAGCACCAGCGAGACTATCGCCGGGATAGGCTGCGGCCAGCGCTGGATCAGCTTTCGTTCTTCCAGGTACCCTATGCCGTAACGTTCACCGACTCCCTCCTCCATTTTCATACCTCCTTTCCGGTCTTGTTCTGAGTTACGCAGGCACTTAGTCCTGCCGCCTCTGCCTTTTTGGCTGTTTGGAAAACCTCCCTGGCGACCTCAAGCCTGCTCTTTCCATTCGTATCTATTCCCAATCTGCGAGCCTCCTCCAGCAAGAGTTCCCCCGCTTCGGAGAGGAGGGGATAGCAGGTTTCGAACGACGCGAAATAATCGGGTGCAGCAGCAGGACTTTCTGTCGGGATGAGCGGTGCACCGCCAAGAAGCCCTCTGAGGACCGACAGCAAATCCCCCGTCAAGAAATCACGTCTGCTTCTGTCGTAGGCCATGGCATCCTAAGCGGTAAAAGTAAGTTTCGTCCCCGACATGTTCAGGATAAACTTACCCGGCATCGCCTGTTCCATGTGCATGATCGCCTTCCTTCCGGTGCAGTGGGTAGGGATGATGTAGGCCGGGTTGATCTTTTTCAGCTCCTCCGTCGTCCGGCCGATTATAGGCTCGAAGGCCGGACCGGACAGATGAAAGCCTCCCATGACGACATGGACTTGATCGACACCCGTCACCTCGCGGGCATACAGAACGGTGTTGACGATCCCCGAATGGGCGCAACCAGACAGCACTACAAGCCCCTTTCCCTTCACGTGCATGACGATTGAGGTGTCATCCTCTATCGGGTCCCATTTCTCGACGCCTCCTTCCTGGAAGTGAGCGATAGGAAACCCTTTCTCAAACTCCGTCCGGCGGGGGATCTCACCCAGGAATAAGGCGGCGCCGTCCAGAAGGGAACTGGGCGTCCCGGCCTCCACGACCTTCACGCCCGCCTTTTCCGCCATCACTCGGGTGAATTCGGGGAAATATATCCTCCGCTCTCCGCCCAGCTTTAGGTACCTTGGAGCTTTATAGACTGCGGGGTGGAGAAACAGTTCTATGCCCTCACGGCCGACCATATGAGCGAGTTTTTCAAACCCTCCCGTGTGGTCGCTGTGGCCATGAGAAAGGGCGAGGACCTCTACTCTGCTCATGTCCTCTGCGAGCACCTTTGCATTGTATGCGGCACCGAACTCGGAAAACCCAAAATCGAAGAGAAGCGTTCTCACCTTGCCGTCTACCGTCACCCTGACGACGGCGGAGAAGCCGTGCTCCGCAAGAACGGAATTCCTGAACACGCCCGCTTTCAGTGGGGCGGCCCGCAAAATCACCGCGCTGTTATCCGCGACCGTAACATCGACGTAATTGTCTTGAAGAGTCAGAATCTCTACCTTCTCGGCTTCCTGAAGTCTGGTCCGACCTTCCATGGTCCCTCAACCCTCCTTCTTCAATATCTTATCCCCAACCTTGATCTCACCGCCTTCGACGACCCTGCAGAAAACGCCTTCTGACGGCAACAGGCTGTATCCCCTGTACTGATACGTATGGGCTTCTGAGGGATCCTTCCCTATCTGCATCACTTCGAGTTTTGCTCTCCCGATCTCGAGAAGTGAGCCGCGTACCAGAGAGGCTGTGTCGATTCCCCGGGTGGAGATGTTTTCAGCAAAGAACCCGGGCTCCGCCGAAATGCCCTTCTCGCGGCAAAGCCTCTCGACGCTTTCGCGGGAGAGGATGCTTATTTCCTTCGCTGTCCCGGCGTGGGAATCACCCACCAGTCCCACACCCGGTTGCAGGAAGCCGCTCCCGACGTTCTTCTTGGGGTCGCCCCTCTTTTCGCTCATGCATACACCGACTACTACGCCATCGCACCCTTCCGCCATTTAAGCCTCCTTTCTCGAACTCTTCGACATCGCAATGATTACTCTTCTGCGCTTTTAAAGCGTTCATCCGAACGGACCCCCGCAACAACGTCTGCCCGCGACGAGAGCCAGCCCGTCCTCACGGCCTCCCTTTCATCGAAGGTCGGCACATAGGGCTTGATGTCCAGGAGGGGGGTCCCTTCAAGGATGTCCACGTCTTCGATCTTTAGGATGTTTCGGTCAACCTGCAACAGCCTGACGACGGATATGCCGATAGCGTTCGGCCGTCTCGGCGCCCGGGTCGCGAAAACGCCCCTGAGTTGATCGTCCAGGAAGGGCTTCACATGCAGCTTGAAACCGCGCGAGCGGTGCAGGTGGTAGATCAGGATGATGTGCGAAAAACCCTCCAGGTCCTTGAGCCCTTCGGCGAACATCTCGTGTATCTCCACCGAACCGGCTATCCCCTTCGCCCCAGCTGGTTGGATGGGCATGCCTGCTACCTGTTTGAAGGGCGATCGGATCACGCCGATGGGGGTGTATTGAATCTTATCCATCGGAACCTCAGGGTTTCTTCCTCACTGCGTAGTTCCGCAATGCCTTGTGCAGCGTGATGGAGGCGAGGAGGGCACAGTGCTGTTCGCCCTCGGGCAGTCCCCCCAGATGATCCAGGATGGCGCTCTGGCTGATCCTGAGACACTCACCGGGCGACTTTCCTTTCGCCATTTCCGTTGCGGCAGAAACGGCGGCATGAGAGGTCAAGCATCCGTCTGTTGTGTAACTGATGTCTTCGATCCTTTCATTTTTCACGCGGAGAAATATTTCAACCGTATCCCCACATGGTCCAGTGAACCTGGCATATCCGTCTGGGTCCTCCATCGAGCTACAGTTTTTCATGCTTGTGCCGTAATCCAACACCTTTCCCGAATAGTGCCCACCCAACTTGTCGTGAAGAAATTTCAGTATCTCGTCTTTTATTTTCTCTTCTTCCATTCGTCACCTGCCTTTTCTCGCTTTTCCAGCGGAAACGGCTGACCGCTTCGGCTCCACACACCCGTATCCTGAGCGTCGCCATCCTGTCAATGGTTGTGGCACCATCTCGTCGCAAACATAAGCAGAAGCCCGAGCAGGAAAAACAAGACGGACAACGTTGCCGCTCTGAGGTCCTTCTGCTTGTGTAACTCGGGTATCAGGTCGGAACCTGCAATATAGATGAATCCCCCTGCCGCAAAAGGCAGGAGAAACCCGGCAAGATGTTCCGTCCGTCCTGAGTAGTAATAACCTATGACCGTACCGAAGACGGCCGTGACGGCTGAAAGAAAATTGTAACACAGGGCCTTCCACTTCCCGAAGCCGCCGTACACCAATATCCCAAAGTCGCCTATCTCCTGGGGGATTTCATGGAGGACGATGGACGTCGTCGTGACTATCCCCAATCGGACGTCGATAAAAAAACTCGCGCCGATGACGAGACCGTCTATAAAATTGTGAACGCCGTCCCCGATGAGGTTCAGGTACGTGAAGGCATGGATGTCGCAGTGGTCCTCGTGGCAATGGCGCCAGTGAAAATATCTTTCGAGAACGAAAAACATGATGAAGCCGAGCAGCACAATGAGGAAGACGTGGTCGCTTTCGCTGTGCTCGAGCGCCTCCGGTATGAGATGGAGAAAAGCCGCGCCGATCAGCGCACCAGCGGCGAAGCCGACCATAAAAATCAGTATCTTGTTCATGAACCGTTCGTTCAGCAGCAGACTGAAGATGCCTATTAGAGAAATGGCGCTGACAACGATGCTCGCCCCGACTGCCCAATAGAAATTCACGTTTTGCAGGCTCCCCCCAGGAATTTGCCCCTTCTGCGCATCGTATGCTTATTGCTGATGGGCTCGGTACGGCTTTTCACCGCATCATCATACACGGAAACGAAGTTCAGTCCTTTGAAAAAGCTCTTGATTTCACTAATAATCTCCCTCGATAAGGGGACGTCTTCGCAGGGTCTCAGCGGGGTGTTAATCTGTACTTCATCGGGACGGATTTCTCTTGCCACCCGGGCGATCTCCCCGGGCAGGTCCCTGTTGGCACGGACGAACATGACCTGAAGAGCCATTTTACCCGTAAAATCGGCCCTGAACTGTTTGAGGCCTTCCACGATTTCGTCATAGTCGATTTCCGGTGCAGGACGGTTGACCGCCTCAAGAGACGACTGGGAACAGGCGTCAAGTTTGGCTATGACGAAATGGGCGGAGAGGAGATCCCTTCGCACGTCTTCCCGGGACATCAAGGACGCATTCGTAAAGACGGCAACGGGTTCGCTTCGAATGCGACGAACGGCCGAGATCGCCTCTCCCAGGTTCCGCGCCAGGGTCGGTTCGCCGATACCGGAAAAGGTTAAGTAATCCATTTTGATGTCCGGCAACGTATCGATCTCTTTCAAAATGTCTTCCGTTGGAACATAGAGCCGCCTCTCCGTCGTAAAGGTCGTTGTTCTGCCGAGCTGACAATAGCAGCAGTCGAAACTGCAGACCTTCGAGCTCCAGGAGAGAAGGTCGATCCCAAGAGAAACACCCAGGCGCCAGGAATCCACGGGACCATACAAGTAATTGAAAATCTTCTTCATTTACTGATTGCCAAAAATTCTTCGATTGCCTTCTGAACCTGCATGAAGGCCCTGGTGGAAGGCGTATCTTTTCCCGAAGAAATGAAGGGGACGCCTCGATCGGCCAACTCCACCAACTCGGGGTCGAAAGGGATGCGTCCGAGGAACGGCACGCCGAGATCTTGCGCCGCCTTTTCTCCGCCCCCTTTTTTGAAGATGGCCGTTTCCTGACGGCAATGGGGGCAAACGAACCCGCTCATATTTTCGATGATACCGATCACGGGGATATTGAGCTGCCGGGCGAACATGACGGTTTTGCGGGCGTCGAGAATAGATACATCCTGGGGTGTCGTCACGATCACCGCACCGCTCACATTCGGAATGAGTTGACAGACGCTAAGAGGCTCGTCGCCCGTGCCGGGCGGGGAGTCGACTACTAGGTAATCCAGCGTCCCCCAGTTGACTTCGCCGAGAAGCTGTTTGATGGCGTTTGCTTTCATAGGACCCCGCCAGATGATGGGGACGTCGGGGTTCTGTGCTACGAACGCGAGACTCACGACCTTCAACTCCGACAGGACCCTGACCGGGTCGATTCCGTCTGTAGAGCCCCCGAGCGACTCCTTTTCGACCCCGAGCATTTTCGCTACATTCGGCCCGTGGAGGTCTGTGTCCAGGAGGCCGACCTTTTTGCCGGACGTGGCAAAGGCGTAAGAAAGGTTCACGGCTACCGAGGTCTTGCCCACACCTCCTTTCCCGCTCATCACGATGATTTTGTGCCGGATCAGGGACATTCTTTCCTTGAGGCGATTTTCCTGGTCCAGCTTCTCCGCCTGCATTACTTGTTTCATGACACATCTCCCGATATTTGATTTTTTTGAGCATTCAAAATTTCGAACAGCAGCCCCGTCTCATGAAAGGACGAAAACGGCCGCTGCGAGAACCGTCGTGTACCCTTCGTACTTAACGATGCTGGACTGCGTCACATTCCTCGTTGTCACGATCTTGCCGCTGATCCGAAAGATTTCCTTTTTTTCGTCCCAGCTTTCATCAACGTTGAAATCGATCCCGAGCGTGGATGCGAGCATCGCCGCCGCCAGATCCTCGGCGTAGTCGCCGGCCTGTTTTTCCGTCTGCCCGAAGGCATGATGTTCGCTGATATAGCCGTACGCCTTTTGGTCGGCCGGGATAGCTCCTCCCACGGAGGCCGCCAGCAGCCTCCTCGGTTCATCGCTGCAGCAGCGGCTCATCACGCAGTAAGTTATGGCTCCGGCTTTCATCTCTTTCAGTCCCTGGACCTTGGGGATCAGCCTGCAGCCCGGGGGAATGATGCTCGAGACCTGGACGAGGTTGCATTTCTCTATGCCGGCATCGCGCAGGGCCAGTTCGANNTGGGTGCCGACACCCTTTGTGAAAAACATCTTTTTCGGAACATAGGGTCTCAATTTCTGTCTCCCTTCATCCTCATAGCCCCCCGGCCAGGATCGCTGCCGTTTCATTCCAGACCGCGGTGACCTCATCCGCTACGGCTCCCCGGGAGAATTCCAAGAAGGGAACGCGTTTTACCAGGGATCGGGGCATTTCCACGGAGAAGGGGATTTTGCCCAGGATTGCGACACCGTTTGAACCGCAGAGCCTCTCAATTTCCCCTGACTTGACCGGGTTCAAATCGCACTTATTGATCACGACCCCGGCCGGGATTTGAAAGTGGTGCGCAAGATCCATGACCCTTGAAAGGTCATGGATGCCCGCTACGGTGGGCTCCGTGACGACTAATGCCATATCCACGCCCGCCAGGGAGGCGATGACCGGACATCCGATCCCCGGGGGGCCGTCGATGATCACGTAATCCAGGTTATTCCTCTCCGCTATCTCCTTGGCGGCCTGCCGGATCAGGGTCACCAGCTTCCCTGAATTCGATTCGGCTATACCCAATCGTGCATGCACGAAGGGGCCATATTTTGTATCGGAGGTGAACCACTCACCGGACACGCGGTCTTCCATGGTAACGGCCTCCACAGGGCAGACCCGGCTGCACAGGCCGCAACCCTCGCAGGAAACGGGCTTCACTATAAAATCGCTCCCGATAGCTTTGAACCTACACAGGTCGATGCAGAGCCCGCACTGGCTGCAGCGCGCCGGGTCGATGTGCGCAACCTGACTGCTTTTGAATTCATGGCGCTCGCGGTTCACGGGGTGGAGCAAAAGATGCAGGTCGGCGGCGTCGACGTCGCAGTCCACCATGACCTTCCGATCCGCCAGAACGGCGAAGCACGCCGTGAGGATCGTCTTTCCCGTTCCTCCTTTACCGCTGATGACAAGGAGCTGCCTCATATCGCCTTCCCGATCCTCGCGAACAAGTTTCGAAACAGGTACACGTAGTCTTTTTTGACATCGACCATCGGTACACCCATCGAGTAGGCGGAGGCGATGTCCCGGTCAAAGGGGATGTTCATGAGGAGGGGGATGTCTTGTTCGCGCGCGAAGGAAGCGACGCCGTCGTCGCCTATGTCGGACCGGTTCAGAACTATGCCCGACGGGATGCCGAGCGTCTTCAAAACATCCACCGTCAGCGTGAGGTCGTTCAGGCCGAAGGGCGTCGGCTCGGTGACCAGGATGCAGAAATCGCTTCCCTTCACTGTTTCGATGACCGGGCAGGTCGTTCCGGGCGGTGCGTCGATTATCACCGTTTTCTTCGGATCGATCTCTTTCTTGACCTGCCGGATCAGAGGAGTGGACATCACCTCACCGATGTTCAATTTTCCGTGCACAAACGGAAAATCCCTCGCGATTCCTTTTTCGATGACTCCGATCTGTTTTTTTGTCTCGAGTATGGCCCCCCGGGGGCACAGGATGCAGCAGGCGCCGCAGCTGTGGCACAGGTGGTCGAAAACGAGCACACTGCCTTTGCCGGTCTCCGGGTTTTTCAGGACCGCGATACTGTTGAAGGCGCAGACCCTCTGGCATTCACCGCAGTAGTCGCACCTCTCCTCGACAATGTCGGGGATGGAAATGAAGGCGGGCGACGTCTCCGTTATCCGTGGTTTAAGAAAGAGATGCGCATTGGGCTCCTCTACGTCGCAGTCGAGAAACTGCACGTTGTTCAACGACAGCGCTAGGCCGACCGCGACGGTCGTCTTTCCGGTCCCCCCTTTGCCGCTGGCCACGGAAACGATCATGGCTTAGTCTTCCCGTACCATCTTAGTCCCGCATTCCGGGCAATCCTGCCGGTTGCAGGGAAACCCGGCCTTGTGGAGCATCTTAAGGCCGCAGTTGGGGCAGACACAATAACCGCCGGCACCGAATCCCGGACGGTTTCCACCCATTCGGCCCCGGCCTCCTCTTCCCTGTCCCATTCCTCCGCCCGGCCGGCGGGGACCGGTTCCATCTTTGAAGGGCATCAGGATAACCTCCTTTATGTCTTTTGCAAACCAGTTTTTGAAGCGGTCGTTGGTGCCTGGGTCTTGCTCAGAGTTTCTTCCTTGTATCTTTTCAGGGCATCCCGGACCGTTCCCGATATACCGGTGAATATGTCGATGCCGGCTGCCCTGAGCGTCTGGAAGGCGTTGGGACCCACATTTCCCGTCAGGACGGCCTTTACGCCGTTCGACGACATGAATTGTCCGGCCTGTATACCGGCACCGCCTGATGCTCCCGCCTGGAGGTTTTCCAGGGCCTTGAATTCCATCGTGTCCGTATCGACGATGATGAAATACCGGCATCGCCCGAAACGGGGATCCACCTTCGACTCCAGGGAGGGACCTTCAGAAGTGATGCAGAGCTTCATTTCTACCTCCTCATCCGTTTTCGTGTTCGCATCCGTCATGGTGTGAGTGGTCGCATATTGCCTTGTCCAGGCCGTAACCTTTTCCGGCCCCCGGTTGACAAAGGCTTGTACCGCCCATCAACCTGCCTTGCAGAAAAAGCTGGATGGTATCCGATATACTCCCTTCGATGCCGACGATCGCATCTATGCCCAGAGCGCTGAAAATCTCGGCGGCTCTGGGCCCCATACCCCCCGCGATGATGCAATTCACACCCTTATCGTGAAGAAACTGCGGGATAAAACCGGGTTGGTGGCCGGGATTCTCGATTACTTCTTTTCCCACGACCCTTCCATCGTCAATGTCAAGGATGGTGAAGGCGGGACATCTGCCGAAATGGGCAGACACCTGTTCCCCATCCGTTGATATGGCTATTCTCATTTTTCTTCTCCTACTTTCCCTACGCCTCTTCTTTCTCGAGTTCTTCCATGCGCTTCTCGAAAGACTTGAGCTGCGTTTTGAGGAACTCGATCTCACTTTTCAGGGCCGCCTTTTCTTCTTCGACCGTCCATTCGGCGGTCTGGGGCCGTGTTCCGTAAGGACTTCCTCCCCACCATCCGAAGGCAGGCATTCCCTGAGCCATCCTCTGCCAACCGGGCAGGCCCGTGGCATAAAACCGGTTTCTCCTGCCCCGGCCGCCGCCGCGACCTAAGAAACCAAAACCACGGCCTCTACCCCGGCCCCAGCCCGGGTTCATGTATCCGGGCACATTGTAACCGGCGCAAAATCCGGCGGCACGTCCCGTCATTGGCCCGAGACCTGCGGGGCCCGTTCTATCTCCTCCTGGCATATAGACACCTCCTTTCTATGCTAATGATAACCATTACCACCTGTATGAAAAAAATAACGATATCAGGAAACCTTACTGTTGTTGCAGGAATCGCATAGTCCGTAAAACTGTATGAGGTGGCTATCGATCCTGAAATTATACTTTTTGGATAAACCTTCCTCCGTTTTCTTGAGAAGGGCAACCTCTTCATCAATGAAGTCCGTATAATCGATCACCCGGCCGCAACCGGTGCAAACGAGGTGATGATGATGCCCCCTGCCGCCCGGATGCTCTGCCAGTTCGTATCTGGCTCTTCCGTGACCGAAATCGAATTTATGGACCATCCCGATATTAACGAGAATGCCGAGGGTCCTGTAGATAGATGTCAACCCTATGCCGGGGTGGATGGGGTGGATTTTCATATAAATATCTTCGGCACTTAGATGCTCATCGGCCTGCGATAGAACGTCCAGGACGGCATCACGCCCGACAGTCGCGCGGTAGCCGCATCCCCTGAGCTTCCCGTGACGCCAGCTTTTACCCTTTCGAGAAGAACAATCCATCGTGAATTCTTGCATATGGTTTTCATTTTCACTAACACGTAGAGACCTCCCTGTCAATGACATTCTTTCTGCTGCACCACGGCGTGGTCATGAGCATGCGGGGTAGGGGTAGCTGTGAGCTTCAGGAAGGACATTGAAAGATGGCCGTGGGAATTGTCCCGACGTGAATAGCACAGACTGTGTGCATTTTTCTTTAGGTATGTCATCGACTTGAAAATGCGCAGAGGGAACCTGAAAAACTTCCTGGAAATCATCTCAGGAAAGGATCGCTCAGGTATATAGGTCCGCGTGTGTTTACCCAAATCACGCCCTTCATGCCGCCGAAAATCTTTCGGCGTTGCGTGGAGAGATATCTATGCAACTTCAGCGCGAAGAGCTTCACTCTTACAGATCAGTTCCACATGGTGGCGTTTGCCCGACTATCGTACAGGGGACACCTGAGGGACATCGATGTCTGCCATGCGAGCACAGAGCAGCGAACTCTATCATAGTCAAAGTAACGAACCTGCTCTGGCATCTAAACCGGGAACGTGACCGCGAGGGAGCGTCCGAAGAAGGCCGGGGCACGAGTTTCATTCGCAATCGGCAGTAAACGGCCGTGGTGACCACTCCGATCGTTGGCGACACGAGCAAACCCGCCTGTGCGTATGCAACCAGGCGGGTTTGCGGTACAAATGGCTCAAAGCGCAAGTTTTTCTTCTTCTGCTTTTTCCTCAGGAGCTACTGCCGATTCGGCGGGTGGCTCCGCCGGTTGTTCTGACGCTTTTCGTCTTCTCCGGCGGGGTCGCCTTCGCGTGGGCTTCTTCTTCGTCGGTTCCGCCGTCTCGGCCACCACCTGACTCTCTTCCGCTTCCGGCACGGCTTCTTTCGTGGTTCCGTCCTCGTAATCGTCTGTTGATATCTGCTCTTCAGGTTGGGTCGCTTCAGGCTGAAGCACCTTCTCCGCTTCAGGTTTTCGCACCTTTTCGAACTTCGACTCGCCCCAGTGCATGTCGGCGCTTCCCGATACGTGGATGTTTGTTTCGTAAGTCTTCTCGAGGTTTGTCAATTCGGCGCGTTTCTGATTGAGAAGGTAATCGGAGACCTCCCAAGGTAGAGTGACTTTGACCGATACCGTATCCCCCCGTACGACCTCTGCTTTAATCTTGCGGTAGACGCCGAGGGCTATGTATTCCAGCGACGGCCTGAGACCGGAGCCTTTGCAGTGGGGACAGGTGGTGTAGCTTATATCCTGGATCGCCGATTGCTTCTTCTGGCGGGAGAGCTCCATGATGCCGAACTTTGAAATGCGCGATAGCTGAATCCTTGCCCTGTCGAGACTGAGGGCCTTCTTGAAAGCCTTCTCTACCTCGGAGATGTGTTTTTTGTCTCTCATATCGATAAAATCGACCACAATGAGACCGCCGAGGTCGCGCAACCTGAGTTGTCGCGCGATGACATCCGCCGCTTCAAGGTTCGTCCTGAAGGCCGTCTCTTCGACGTCTTTTCTGTTCGAGCCTCTTCCCGAGTTTACGTCGATCGTTATCATGGCTTCTGTGGGTGTGATAACTATCGACCCGCCTGACCTCAGGGTCACCCGTTCCTGGTAAATTTCGTCGGTCTGTTTTTCGAGCTGGTATTTTTCGAAAAGGGGCGTGTGCTCTTTGTACAGTTTGATCATCTTGACGTTCCGAGGCTGGACGATCTTGCAGTAATCGCGAACCTTCTTGAAGGTGTCGGAGTCATCGATCAGTATCTCGTTTATGTCCGGTGTGAAGTAATCCCGCAGCGACCTTACTCCGAAATCGCTTTCTTGATAGATGAGCGCCGGGGCCGAGACCTGGGCTGCCTTTTTGGTTATCTCCTTCCAGAGGCGATGGAGGTGCTGGTAGTCCCGCAGGAGCTCTTGTTTCTTCCTGCTTTGGCCGGCCGTGCGGACGATGAAGCCCGCCTTTTCGTCCTTTTGAAGGACCTGGTCTACGAATTCCTTGAGTTTTCTGCGCTCGGCCTCGTCCTCGATCTTTCGTGAAACACCGGCTCCTTCGCGGTTCGGCAGGTACACGAGGTACCGGCCTGGGAGGGAGATGTAGGTCGTCAGCATCGCCCCTTTGCGGTCTTTTTCTTCGCGCACTACTTGGACAAGCAACTCCTGGCCCGATTTGAGGCCATGCCTCTTGTGGCTTTCAGTCTCTGTCCCTTCATTCTTGTAGTACTCAGGACTGACATCATGCAGAGGGAGAAAGCCGTTCTTCTTCATGCCGTAGTCCACGAAGGCCGCCTGAAGCCCCCGCTCGACTTTCTGGACAATGCCTTTGTAGATGTTGCCTGTTATGGGTTCGTGTTCGGCCATCTGGAGGTTGAATTCGACCAGCTGGCCATTTTCGACGATCGCCATCCGTTGTTCTTCCCGGTCGATCGCGTTGATCAACATAATTTTCTTCATAATGATTCCTTATCTTTTACTGGAAAAGGCTCACATCCCCTTTGCCCATCCTGATGATCTCGGGAACATCATTCACGAGACTCACCACGCTCGACTTTTCTGTGGCTAGGATGCCGCCGTCGATCACCAAATCCACGGCGCGGCCGTATTTCTTCTCTATTTCCGCCGGGTCGCTCAGGATTTCATTCCCTGTTGTCACACTGGTGCTGATGATAGGATTCCCCAGTTCCCTGACGATTGATAGACAGATTTCGTTGTCAGGGACCCTAATGCCAACGGTCTTTCTTTTTGTCAGGAGGATTTTAGGGACGAGACGCGTTGCCTCCAGGATGAAAGTGTACGGCCCCGGAAGCATCCGACGCATGGTCTTGTACGCATAGTTTGAGACTATGGCGTAATTGCTGATATCTTTGAGGTCCGCGCAAATGAAGCTGAAAGGTTGTTTCATACTCCTGCGCTTGATTTCGTAAATCTTTTCTATCCCCCTCTTGTTGAAGAGGTCGCATCCCAGGCCGTATACTGTATCGGTCGGATAGACGATGATGCCGCCGTCCCTCAGTATCTCTACGGTCTTTTTGATGAGCCTCTTCTGGGGGTTATCGCTGTTTATTGCGAGCAGCATGATAACCGGCTTTCCCGAAAGCTGGCTTAATCTATCAGAATCAGATGGGTTTAGCAAGGACGGGATATTGTACTGGGCATAAAATTCTAATCCTGGTTTATGTACTTGACTATCAGGTCGCCCACTTCGCGCGTGCCGTAGCCCATCTTCCCCGCGTCGAGGCTCTTGATGTCGTTCTTGATAGCCTTTTTGACGGCCTCGAGGAGGATGTCCGCCGCCTTTTCTTCTCGAAGATGTTCGAGCATCATCTGGACGGCGCAGATCGCCGCCAGTGGGTTGATCTTGTTCAAACCGGTGTATTTCGGTGCAGACCCGCCGATGGGTTCGAACATCGATACGCTCTCGGGATTTATGTTTCCGCCTGCGGCGATCCCCATGCCGCCCTGGATCATGGCACCGAGGTCTGTGATGATGTCACCGAACATGTTGTCCGTGACGATGACGTCGAAAAATTCCGGGTTCTTCACCATCCACATACAGATGGCGTCCACGTGAGCGTAATCTTTTTGGATGTCCGGGTATTCCCGGCCCACTTCATGGAAAGCACGCTCCCATAGGTCCCAGGCGAATGTCAGGACATTGGTCTTACCGCAGAGGGTGAGCTTCTTCCTCCGGTTCCGCCTGCGGCAAAAATCGAAGGCAAAGCGGATGCATCTCTCGACGCCCTTCCTGGTGTTCAGGGACTCCTGAACGGCAACTTCGTCGGCCGTGTACCGCCTCAGGAAACCGCCGCTCCCGGCGTAGAGTCCCTCGGTATTTTCACGCACGACGACAAAATCGATGTCGTCGGGGCCTTTGTCCCTCAGTGGGGTGTAAACCCCGGGGTACAGAACGACGGGTCTGAGGTTGATGTACAGGTCGAGAGCAAAGCGAAGCTTCAGGAGAACGCCCGTCTCAAGCACCCCTGATTTGACGTCGGGATGGCCGATGGCCCCGAGGAGAATGGCGTCTTTTGCCCTGAGTTCCTCGATGGTTTCGTCGGGTACGAGTTCACCGCTCTTCAGGTAGCGCTCACCGCCTAAGTCGTAGTGGACAAGGTCGAATTTCAGGCCTGCCTTTTTTGAAACGGCGTCGAGGGCCTTGAGTGCCTCGGCAATGACCTCCGGACCCGTCCCGTCGCCGGGAATGACAGCAACTTTATAGGTTTTCATCTCAGTCTCGCTTTCTTTTATTTTCTTTCACCAATGTCTTCACCTACAATCCTTGAATCAGTCTAACTCTTGTTCACTTTTCCTTCATCCATCATCTTGCAGACTTTTTTATATTCCTGATATGGGGGATCAACCCCCCGTCTTCGATGAGCCGGTGCATAAATTCGGGGATCGGACGCGCCGGGAATGTTTTTTTCGTTTCGAGATTCTCGATCCTGCCGTTCGTCAGGTCGACGACGACCTTCTCACCCGCAGCGATGCCGTTCCACGCCCCTTCGGATTCTACGAGGGGGAGACCGATGTTGAAGGCGTTCCGATAAAAGATGCGGGCGAAGCTCTTCGCGACCACGACGCCGACCCCGGCCGCCTTGATGGCGAGGGGCGCATGCTCCCGCGAGGAACCACAGCCGAAGTTTTTCCCCGCAACGATCACGTCGCCGGGGACCACAGCCGAAGCGAATTCCGGCGCGATGTCGATGAAGCAGGTCTTCGCGAGCACGTCTGGGTCGGAAACGTTGATATAGCGCGCCGGGATTATCAGGTCCGTATCGACGTCGTCTCCGAATTTCCACACTTTTCCCTCGATTCTCATTATGCACTCCTATCTTCATGCTTGCTTCATAGGTCGTCCGGTCCCCCGATCCGGCCCAGGACGGCGGATGCCGCCGCCACGAAGGGGTTGGCCAGATACACTTCGCTCTTTGGATGCCCCATCCTACCGATAAAATTCCGGTTCGTGGTCGATAGTGCCCTCTCTCCTTCGGCGAGGATACCCATGTGTCCGCCGAGACAGGGGCCGCAGCAGGGCGGCCCGATCACGGCGCCTGCGTCGAGGAGAACGCCGACGATACCCTCCTCTATGGCCTTCCGGTAGATGGCGGGCGTACTGGGGATTACGATCAGTCTCAGGCCCTTCGCGGCCTTTCTTCCTTTCAGGATGCTCGCCGCATCACGGAGGTCTTCGATCTGCCCGTTCGTACAGGAGCCGATGAACACCTGGTCGAGGTTGATATGTCCGACATCGGAAAGGGGGCGAGCGTTCGCAGGTGACGGGGGAAAGGCTACCTGAGGCTCAAGTCCGTCCGCCTTTATCGTCAATATCCTTTCGTATCTCGCGTCGAGGTCGCTCTTAAATACCCGCGATTCCTGGCGGGCCCTCCCCCGAAGCCAGGCGAGGGTTATCTCGTCGGGTTCGATGATGCCGCTCTTGGCGCCCGCCTCGACTGCCATGTTCGCCATGGTGAAGCGCTGGTACATAGGCAAACTTTTTATTGTGCCACCGGCATATTCGAGCGCCGAATAGGTTGCACCGTCGACGCCGAGGATTCCGATAGTCTTCAGTATTAGGTCCTTCCCCCCCACCCACGGTCTGAGCCCGCCTTCATAATTCACGCGGATAGTGGGGGGTACTTTCAGCCATATTTCTCCGGTTGCCATGACGGCGGCGAGGTCGGTGCT
>DIEZ01000077.1:0-15535 GCA_002418885.1 Syntrophaceae bacterium UBA5761 | reverse complement strand
AGGTATGACTGTCGGCACCGATGACAACCTGCCCGGGAAAGATTAAGCCCTTTTCTGGCAAGAGGACATGACCGATCCCTGCGTCACCGGACTCAAAAAAGTTTTCGATCCCCTGCTCGCGGGCGAATTCCCTGATAACCTTGGCCTGCCCCGCAGAGGCGATGTCTTTCGCGGGCACGAAGTGGTCGGCGACGAGGACGACCTTCTCCCGGTCGAATACCTCGTTTGTCCCCGTCTCGCCGAACATCTTGACGGCGATCGGACCCGTGACGTCATGGGCGAAAGCCAGGTCAACTTTTGCCTGGATCATCTCGCCCGGCGATACGTTCTCCAGCCCCGCGTGCAGGGCAAGGATTTTTTCGGTTATGGTCATGGACATGATAAACCCCTGAGAGTTCACAAATTGAGATTGCTNNATCCTCTTTTAATTTCTTTTCACCACTTTTTCAACTTTGAACTTAAGATTGGGAACCGTTTTTTTGCTCAGTTTGTACTCGATACTGTCGACGAGGGCAAGCCAGCTCGCCTCGATGACGCTTTCGGAAACGCCGATCGTGCTCCAGACATCTTCCTCGTCTCTGGACTCGATGAAAACCCGCACCTTGGAGGCCGTACCCTCGCTCCCTTCAATGATATTGACCTTGAAGTCCGTCAGGTGCATTTCACTCAAATGAGGGTAGAACTTCGTCAAGGCCTTACGCAGGGCATTGTCCAAGGCATTTATGGGGCCGTTACCCTCGGCGGCCGTGATCTCCTCTTCATTCCCTACCGATATCTTGATCAACGCCCGGGAGACTGACGGCGCATCTTCCGTCTTCTCGTCGGTGGCGCGATAGCACTCCAGGGCGAAGGGCGCCTCGAATTCACCGGTCGTCTTCTTGATCAGAAGTGAAAGAGACCCGTCGGCGGCCTCGAAGGTATAGCCTTCGTGTTCGAGGGCCTTGAGTTTTTCTACGACCTTCCTGCTTTTTGCGTCGCTCTCATCAAGAGAAAGCCCGAGCTCCTTAGCCTTGTATTCGATGCTGCTCTTCCCCGAATAATCGGAGACCAAGACGCGCCGTTGGTTTCCGACCCGTTCGGGCTCGATATGCTCGTAGGCAAGCGGATTTTTCAGTACCGCGTGGACATGGATACCCCCTTTGTGGGCGAAGGCGCTTCTTCCGACGAAGGGCCTGGAATTGAGCGGTGGGATGTTGGCGATCTCGCTCACATACAGAGAGAGATGCGTCAGTTGTTTCATGGATTCTTCCGGGATGCACCGCCTGTTCATCTTGAGCTGGAGGTTGGCGATGATCGGGATGAGGTCGGCGTTACCGCAACGCTCGCCGTATCCGTTGATGGTCCCCTGGACCATCTTAACGCCCTCTTCGACGGCGGCGATCGAGTTGGCCACGGCGAGTCCGCCGTCATTATGGGCATGGATTCCCAAACGGTCAGGTGAGACGACCCGAGCGACGTCGCTGACTGCCGTGGAAACGTCGGACGGCAGTGTCCCGCCATTGGTATCGCAAAGTACGATCGCATCTGCGCCCCCGTCGAGCGCGGCCTGGAGCGTCTGAAGGGCGTATTTTCTGTTGTGCCTGTAACCGTCGAAAAAGTGCTCGGCGTCGTATATGACTTCTTTACCCCTGGATTTTAGGAATTCGACGGTCTCGCGGATCATTGCAAGGTTCTCTTTGAGCGAGACTCTCAGTACTTCCTTTACGTGAAGGTCCCAGCTCTTGCCGAAGATGGTAACGGTGGGCGTTTCGGCTTCGATCAGGCCCTGGACATTAGGGCACTCACCGGCTGCCGTATGCGCCCGTCTTGTGCTTCCGAAGGCCGCCAGACGGGCGTTCTTGAATTCGACCTGCCGAGCCATCTCGAAGAACCGTACATCCTTGGGGTTGGAACCGGGCCAGCCTCCTTCGATATAATGGATGCCGAATTCATCCAACCGCCTCGCGATACGAATCTTTTCTTCTGCGGAGAAGCTGATCTGCTCTCCCTGTGCCCCGTCCCTCAATGTGGTGTCATAAACCAAGACATCGTACTTTTTTCTCATGATGGACCTCTTAGCTTTGAGTTCTGGACGATCGGGCGTCCCCGGAGGCTGAGGTATCCTGTCCAGACACGCCTTAATCAATCTGCCGCAATAAAAAAATCCGTTATCAGTCGCCCTGATAACGGATTTTGAAGTCTCTCTTGTGATCACATCAGTCCATCATCAGGTCTAGATGGGCACCCTGAATTATGATGCCGATAATGATGATGGCGATGTCTCTCAACACAGCTCACGCGCCTCAATTTCTAAAGTGGAACGCACTATAAAACCTGTAATTTCTTTTGTCAATAAAAAAACATCATTCGGTCTTTGCAGCGATGAAAGGCCAAAGGAGGTCGCAGGGGATGCCCATGCGCAGCCAGGCACTGCGCTCGTCCATCACCTCATTTATGATGTCCCGTAAGGTGCTGGTCTCTCCGCTTACACTGCAGATATCGCAATCCCACGACAGCTCCTCGATGTTCGAGGGAAGAGTCTCTCCTATCTCGTGGACAAAGAATTCCTGCGCCTCTTCCAGGAATTCGGCGCAAACAATGTACTTGTTCATTCTGAAGGCTTTCATGGTCGGCTCCTACTGAATGTATGATCGGCCTCCGATAAACCTATCGGCAAAATAACGCTGCGATAGGGAGGCCAGGCATATCTTTTTTCCCCGTGCGGGGGCGTGGATGAACTTTCCGTCTCCCACGTAAACTCCGACGTGGGAGACCTTCTTGACGCCCGAGGTTGCGAAGAAAACAAGGTCACCTTGGCGCAAGTTGTCTTTGTCGACTGGTGTGCCTGATTCAAACTGCTCTCGGGACGACCGGGGCAGGTCGAGCCCGTTGTAACGGTAAACCGCCATAGTCAGGCCACTGCAATCGAATCCTTCTTCTGCGGAGGAACCGCCCCAGAGGTACGAGACGCCGACGAAGCTTTCCGCCGTCCTGACGATCTCCTCCCGGAGATAGGAACTCCCGCGTTCAACTGCTTTTGCAGTAGCGTAGTCTCCCGGTTTGACGATGAAGAACTCGTCGATGACTCCCGACTGCCGGAGGGATAACGCCCGCACGTGGGCTTGTTTTTCCGTCGGGAAATTACCGAAACGCACCTTGTAGAGCCCGGACCGGTGGACAAAGAAGTAGGCGTCGACGCCGTCCTGCTTCAGGGAGCGGACGAATTTAGCTGCATTCGCCTCCGAAGAGAAGGCGCCGGCCTGGATGGTGTAACCCATCCTCGGGAGGGGTTTCGCCTTCACTGGTTTGTACGGTTTCGGGGGAATGCGAGCTCGCGGCGCACAGTCTGCGATCAGTGCAAGGATCAGCAGAAAGATGAGCGCCGGCGAGGCAAACCCTTTCAATATGAAGTTCCTGTTCATGTCGGCGAAGCTTCGTCCATACGGATAAGGAATAACACTTATCGTTTCACGAAAGGATAAATCAAGAAGAAAATCCGTCCTTCCTTTTCCTTGACAGGATCGTTGTTTGTCCGGTAGGTTGAGCGCTGATGGAGAAAACGAAGCGGAACGTCGCTGGTAGTATAAGTTCCAGTGCCGGGCGTCAGAGCAGGAAAAGACAGCCGTGTCTGTACGCTAAGCGGAGAGAGGATGCGCGCTGTGTCCTGAAGTTCGGGAGGGATCGATGAGATTTGCTGTAAGGGCGCCTCGGATGCCGAGAGTACCGAGAGGAAAGGGAATGGTCGCTTTTGTCGTTCTTCTCGGACTCGTCATCTTTTTCTGGCGGATTTCAGGGGTAATCGCCGATTGGTTCTGGTTTCAGGAGGTCGGTTATGAAAACGTCTTCATGATCACCCTCTGGGCGCAGACGGCGGCGGCACTCCTTTTCGGAGTCGCTTTCTTCGTCATTTTCTATGCCAACCTGTATATCGCCCTGCGCCTGTCCTCGAGGATACATCTGGTCCGTGAAGATGTCATCCATATCCCGCCGGTCCAGATCGCCAACCGGCCGCTCAACATACTGATTCTTACCGCCTCCCTGTTTTTCAGCGCCTTGGCCGCCCTCAGCGGCACGGATCAATGGGAAAATATCCTCAGGTTTTTGAACGGATCGCCGTTCGGGGTCCGGGACCCCATTTTTCAGAAGGACATCGGCTTCTATGTCTTTAAACTGCCCTTTTTGAATCATCTCTATGGCTGGGTGATGATGGCCCTGATCGTGACGTCGGTCGCCGCCGGGCTCATATACTTCGTCCGGAGGGCCTTTCTCTTCATGCCTCCCCGGACTTGGCAGGTGGCACCCCAAGCTAGGGCTCATCTCGCCGTGCTTGCGGCGCTTCTTTTCTTCACCGGTGTATTCGGGAGCTGGCTTTCGCTGAACGAACTCCTCTTCGTCAAGAGGGGCGTGGTTTTCGGTCCGGGATACACTGACGTGACGACGCAGCTCTGGGTCATCAAGGGTGTAATGGCGCTCTCCTTTTTGTGCGGCGCAGCCTTTCTGGGGTTCGCCTTTCGTCTGAGCTGGAGATTACCGGCCGCGGCGGTTCTGCTCCTGGTCGCCCTCGTCATCGTCGGGCGGGGTGTCTATCCCGCGCTCGTACAGAAATTTAAGGTGGTTCCGAATGAAATCGTCCTTGAGAGGCCGTATCTGGAACGGAATATCCAGTTTACGCGCCTGGCCTACCGGCTGGACGACATAGAGGATCAGGAATTCCCCGCGCAGGAGAACCTGAATAGGGAGGACTTGAGGCGCAACGACCTCACGATCAAGAATATCCGGCTTTGGGACCATGCACCCCTGCTCCAGACATACAGCCAGCTTCAGGAGATCCGGACTTACTACAAGTTCGTGGACGTGGACAACGACCGCTACCGGATAGACGGCGAGCACCGCCAGGTCATGCTATCGCCCCGGGAGCTTTCGTATCAGGCGCTGCCGTCCAGGTCGTGGATCAACGAGCGCATAATTTACACCCACGGATACGGAGCTGTCATGGGGCCGGTAAACCGGATTACCAGGGAGGGCTTGCCGGAATTTTTCATCAAAGACATCCCACCGGTGTCCACGATAACGGATATCAAGGTGACCCGCCCGGAAATCTACTACGGCGAGACAGCGAACGAATACGTGTTCGTCAAGACCAAACGGCCGGAATTCGATTACCCTGTCGGGGAAAAGAATGTCTATTCCCGGTATGAAGGCAGGGGAGGGGTCCCGCTCTCCTTCTTGAAGAAACTGATCTTCGCTGTGCGCTTAGGGTCTCTCACGATCCTGCTTTCCGACGACGTCACCGGTGAGAGTCGGGTGATTTACTACCGCAGGGTGAAGGATAGGGTGTCAAAGATCGCCCCCTTCGTGCGACTCGACGGTGACCCATACCTGGTCATCTCGCCGGAGGGGCGCCTCCTGTGGTTCCTCGACGGCTACACGACGACCGGCCGCTTTCCCTATTCGGAGTCTACACCGGGGCTCGGCAATTACATCCGTAACTCCCTCAAGGCCGTCGTCGACGCTTACGACGGGACGGTGCAGCTTTATGTGAGCGACGAGACGGACCCCATCATCCGGACGTACAGAAATATCTTCCCGGGCGTGTTCAAAAAACTGGAAGAGATGCCTCCCGAATTGCGCGCCCACGTCCGGTATCCCCCCGGCATGTTAGCCGTCCAGGCGCGTATGTACAGGGCTTATCACATGCAAGACCCACAGGTGTTCTACAACAAGGAAGACCTCTGGGCGGTTCCCCTGAAGCACGGGAGCGACCAGGAAATGGAACCTTATTACACGATCATGAAACTTCCGGGAGAAAAGAAAGAAGAGTTCATCCTGCTTCTGCCCTTCACGCCGAGCAGGAAAGACAATATGTCCGCCTGGATGGCGGCCCGCTGCGATATGCCGAATTATGGAAAGGTAATCGTCTATGTCTTTCCAAAACAGAAGCTCGTCTACGGGCCGAGACAGATAGAGGCCCGCATCGACCAGGACACGGAAATATCCAAGCAACTTTCGCTCTGGAGCCAGAGGGGCTCGCAGGTCATCCGCGGGAGCCTCCTGGCAATACCGATCGAGAAGTCCATCCTCTATGTTGAACCCCTTTACCTTGCGGCGGAGAAAGGGCAACTCCCGGAACTCAAGCGCGTCATCGTCGCCTTCGGCAACGCTATCGCCATGGAAGAAAACCTGGAATTGTCGCTCCAGCGAATATTCGGCGGCGAAATCCAGCGCGAGAAGGGTCTCGAGCGGGTTGCTTCAGGACCGGCGGAGCGGGATAAGACGGACAGGCAACTCGCCCTCGAAGCCCTTTCTCATTACCGCAAGGCACAGGAATACCTGAGGCAGGGCAACTGGGGCGCTTACGGCGAAGAGCTGCGCCGGATGGACGATATCCTCAAGTCGATCGAGAGTAAGAGGTAGAACGTTCAGAGAATCCCTTTCCTCTTCAGGAGAGGTAAGGGATTGACGAGCAGGCGCTTTAGGCCCATGGCTCTATGGGTGAACCCGTAGGCAAGGCCCATCAATTGGGTGAAATAGAAGACGGGCAAATCATACCTTACGCCACGGGTTGATTCGACCTCCCGTTGCCGGGTGTCTATGTTGACCTGACACATGGGACAGGCAACGGCCAGGGCCTCGGCACCGGCCTGGTGTGCCGCTTCGAGGACCTGGCCTCCGAGGTCGACGACGATACTCGTTTCTGAGGCGGCAAAGGCTCCGCCGCAGCATTCGGCCTTGTGTGACCAATCAACCGTTTCGGCGCCAAGGGCCTGAAGGAGACGGTCCATGGAGCGGGGTTGTTCTGGGTCGTCGAACCGTGCCACCGCCCTGGGGCGCGTGACGAGGCACCCGTAATAGGCCGCAAGGCGGAGGCCTCCGAGCGGCTTAATAACGGACGAAGCGATTTTCTCCGTGCCGGCGGCTTCGGTCAAAAGTTGAAGAAGGTGCATCACTTCCGGCGCGCCGCCTTCTTTTTTCGCTTCCATGGCCGCACCTTTCAACCGGATGGAACAGCCGGGGCAGGGCGTGGTCACCGTGGCGAGGTTCATCCTGCCGACGGTGGCGAGATTCCTGGCACTCAAACCCCGCGTCAGTTCGTGGTCGAGGCTGTGGGCGGCCGTGGCGCCGCAGCAGTTCCAGTCCGGGACCTCCTGGAGACCGAAGCCGAGGCGTTCGCAGACGAGGCGGGCCGAGCGGTCGTATTCGCGGGCCACGCCTTCGAGGGAACATCCCGGGTAGTACGCGACAATCATCCCCGTTTTACGCTCCTTCTATGCCACGAAACAAAAAGCGTTCTTACTTCATCCATCTTCTTCACCTTCCCCGCCGTGAGGGGTAGCTTGCCCTTGAGGAACATCCGTATACCCAGCGTCAGGTCCTTCAGGTACTGTCCGGTCAGGACGTTGAACCTGAGCATCAGAGGTGCCTCCGAAACGCGGCCCCTCCTTTCGACACAAGAGCACATCAGCTCGTAGAAAAGCACCACCGCGGGACGGGAAGGCCGGTAACCTTCCCGGAGCGCCTTCTCCCGCAGGTAATCCATGATCCGCGGGATGTCGATGCCGGAGGGGCAGCGGTCGACGCAGAGCTGACAGGACAGACAGACCCAGAGTGCATCCATGGTAAGAAGGGTTTCTTCCGCGCCGAGCCGGATGAGTTGGACGACCTTGCGCGGCGTGAAATCGAAGATGTGGGCGTTGGAACAGCCGCCCGAGCATTTGCCGCACTCCATGCAGGTCTCGATATCGATGCCGAGCGCCTTCTCGACCTCGTCCTGGAGCGGGCTTTCTACCTCGTCGAGCCGCATGGGGGTGTAAAAATCGGTGTCCATACCTTGCTTTCCTAAATCATCGACGTCCAAAGGTTTGACTATCCGTTACCATTGAAAAGGGCGATCACCTCGGCGGCGGCCGCGGCGCCTTGGCTAAGGGCGCTTTCGGTGTCCACGGCAAACCCACAGCCGCCGGCGAAGAAGACCCGGTCCGCGCATTTTGCATGAGAACGCAGGTCGTGGTCGATGAAACCGTATTCGTCGACAGGGGCGCCGAACATCTTTGCAAGGGCCGCCGTCTCCGGGTGGGGCACGACCGCAGCGGCAAGGACGACGACATCGGCGGTGAACTCAACGGGGATGCCTATCAGTGTATCCTCGGCCCTGACGAGGAGTCTGCCGCCGTCGGGCAGAACCTTGGCCGGACGTCCCCGGACGTAACGGACGTGTTTTTTCTCGATGACCTCACGGAGGAATTCTTCGTACCCCTTCCCGGCGGCGCGGCAGTCTATGTAAAAGACATAGACCTTCGCCTCGGGGAAGAGGTCTTTTACGACACCTGCCTGCTTGGCCGAGTACATGCAGCAGACCTTGGAGCAGTAAGGATAACCCTTGGACCGGTCGCGGGACCCGACGCACTGAATGAGGGCAACGGCCTTCGGGGCCTTTCCCAGGCCGCGGCTCCATTCACGGAGTCTTTCTTCGAACTCCAGCGAGTTCAAGACACCCGGGTATATCCCGTGGCCGTATTCTCCGTAGGCCGAGAGGTCCATCAGTCCGAACCCCGTCGCCAGGACGACGGCCTGGACGTCGATTGTCCGGGCGCCACCGGTCGCAGTGTTCTTCAGGGTTACGTTGAATCCATTGTCAGTGCGCGCGACAGACTCGACGGTTGATTCCAGGGAAATCTCTATCTGCTTGTTTCTTTTGAGATCATCTACCATCCAGCCGATCCTGTCGGAGGGGTTTTCCCAGCGAGGGAAGCTGCTGTAGAGCTTTCGCAGCAGCCCGCCCGGTTCGCTTTCTTTCTCGACAAGGACGACGCGGTAGCCGCCGCAGGCGATTTTCAAAGCCGCCTCGATGCCGGCAGGCCCCCCGCCGATTACCAGCGCCGTAAGCTCTTTTCCCATCATAGATTCGTTCATTTTTCCATCGCCTTCATTCGGAGACACCGACTTTCGCCAGGACGTCATCGAGAGGGACCGTGTTTGCCTCGAACCCGAGCTTTGCCGTCGGGACGCCTAGCGCCAGGGCGATGAGCTGGGCGAGGTCGATTACCGGAATCCGGAAGTCTTCTCCGTAACGCTCACGCAGGTTCGGCTGCTCCCTGTCGAGGGCCACGTTACAGCCCGGGCAGACGGTCGTGATCAATTCCACCCCGGAGTCACGTGCGTTCTTGAGTTTTTTGAATAGATGGGGTTGGACGATCTCCTCTCGGTGCGTGAAGCCCCTGCCCACTGCGTATCCGCAGCATAGCTGCCTTTCTTTATAGAATACGGGGGTTCCGCCGAGTGCTTCGACGATTTCCTCGTGGAAAGTGGGGTATCCACCGTCGTCCAGGATGTCGTATTTTCGCGCCAGATAATGGCATCCGTAATGGACTCCTACCCGAAGACCGTTCAGGGGACGAACCACTTTTGCGGCTATCCTCTCCCTCAAGCGGTACCACATTTCCTGGACGTGAAAAATACGTGTCTTTCCGGCGTAATGGTATCCCCACCGGGCGATCAATTCGTTCGCCCCTTCAAGGTACTCTTGGTTATGAAGCAGGATGTGGGAGAGCTCTTTCAGATAACCGTAACAGCCGTTGCAAAATACATAGGTGTCTAGGCCTTTTCTCTCGACGAGGGCGAGGTTCCGGGCCGTGACTGCCAGGGAAACTTCAGGCGTGTGGGCGGAGCAGGTGAGCAGGTACCCGGAGCAGCATGTCTGGTCCGGGTCCGTGACCGGCTCGACCTCCAGGCATCTCAGTGTTTCCGTGACGGCGCTTTCCGTCCCCGGGTATTCGAGGCTACCCGTACAGCTCCGGAACAGAAAAACCACAGCGGGGATTTCCCGTATTTTATCTTCGGGTTCAACCACCCTTTTTCTTTGCATCCGTGATTCGGCCTTGTAGGTAGGTTAGGGCAACCGGTCTCTCTTCTTCCTCCTTTATGGCTTCCATCCACGCCGCAGCTCCCGTCGCCTCGAAGAGTTCGCGGTATTCCTGCTTTGCCTTTTCCGAGATGTCGGGCCACGGCTTGAGACCGATGCGACCTCTCAGTTTCATGATTCGTTCACGGCCCCTGGCGCCTCCGGGGGTGAAGGTCAGACCGTCCTCGAGGGCCCTCATGGCGAAACGCCGGAAGGGCAGGAAGTACTTCTCACCGTACCGGTTTTCCAGCGCCTCGTACCTGAGCTGCATCATGAGGAGAGGGAAGGGGATGTCCATCGGACAGAGGGTATAGCAGTTGGCACACCAGAAACAGCGCCAGATTTCCTCGCTCCTCAGCCACCGGTCTTTATTCCCTGCCAGGATGTCTCGGATTATCTGTCGGGGGTTGTATGATGGTGAAAGGTTTGCTACCGGACATACCCCTGTACATCTGCCGCATTGGAGGCAGCTTTCGAGGTTTTCGACAAGGTGGTAGCGGTCCACCAGCCTGTCAAGGTTATCGACACGGTCGGCGTCGCGTTCCCTCATCGGTCGGCCTCTTCACGGACTGATTTCTTCTGTTTCCTTTCTGCGCGCCAGATTGTGACGGCAAAGACAACGAGCAAGAAGATAGGACAAACGCCGAAGACGACGTTCGTTATGCCGAAAGGCTTAGAGGTGAGGAAAAAGAGGGAGACAAGCAATAATCCGAAAATAACAAAATAAAGCGCAAATTTATTCGAAGGAGCGCTCATGACTGCATCCCCGCCTTTCTCTTCCCCAGTTTTATGGCGCAGAATTCACCGCACATCGTGCAGCCTTCTTCATCGGCGCTCTTGCTGGTCTCGAGGTATGCCCGGGTCTTTTCCGGGTCGAGAGAGACGTCGACCTGACCCTGCCAATTGAATTCCTTTCTGTATTTCGCCATCTGCCGGTCCTTTTCCGCCGCTCCCGGCAACCCCTTGGCGATGTCGGCGATGTGGGCGGCGAGCCTTGTGGCGATGATGCCTTCCCGTACGTCGTCGAGCGTCGGCAGCCGGAGGTGCTCCGAGGGTGTCACATAGCAAAGAAAATCCGCCCCCGCCGCTCCGGCAAGCGCACCGCCGATGGCGGAGGTGATGTGGTCGTACCCCGGGGCGATGTCCGTCGGCAGAGGTCCGAGAACGTAAAAGGGTGCACCTTCGCACAGCGATTTCTGGAGTCGGATGTTGGCCTCGATGTCTCCGAAGGGGACGTGACCGGGACCCTCGATCATGACCTGGATGCCTTTCTCTCTTGCCCTCCGGGCCAACTCGCCCAGGAGAATCAGTTCCTGTACCTGCCCCCTGTCCGTTGCATCTGCCAGGCAGCCCGGTCGGAGTCCATCTCCCAAGCTCAAGACCATATCATATCTGCCTGCGATTTCAAGCAGCCTGTCGAAGTGTTCGTAAAGGGGGTTCTCCTTGTCGTTACAGGCCATCCAGTTAGCTGTGATGGAACCGCCGCGGCTCACTATGCCTAGGAGGCGGCCCTGTTCCTCAATCGCGGCGACGCTCTTCCTCGTGACGCCGCAGTGGACGGTGATGAAATCGACACCATCCTCGCCGTTTTCTTCGATGGACTGGAAGAGGTCATCAGCTGTCATCTCGGAGATAGCCCTTCCTTCGTTCAGCATTTTTGCCGCCGCCTGGTAAATGGGAACCGTCCCGACGGCGAGGGGCGAGGCTTCGATGATCGCCCTGCGGATAGCGCGGATGTCGCCTCCCGTCGAGAGGTCCATGATAGTGTCGGCCCCGGCGGAAACGGAGATGCGAACTTTTTCAAGCTCCTGCGCCAGGTCGGCATGGTCCCTCGATGTGCCGATGTTGGCGTTCACCTTTGTTCGGAGTCCCTTGCCGATGGCGAGAGGGGAGATGGTCTTACGGACAGTGTTGCGGACGACGACGATACTGCCGTCTTCGACGCCGTCGCGGATGGACTCGGGACTCACCCCTTCCTTATCGGCGCAGGCCCTAATCTCCTCGGTGACGATTCCTTTTCGTACAAATTCAAGCTGTGTCATCTTATGGCAACCGGTTTTTGGCGATGATACATTTAGTAAACTACGCAAAGCTTTCCGTCTTGAGGATAAGCTCGGCGACCTTTTTGCCGGATAGCAGCATACCGCCGAAGATGGGCCCCATCCTTGGGCCGCCGAAGGCGGAGTTTGCCGCCATGCCAGCCACGTATACTCCAGGGCATATCTCTCGCGTGTTTTCGATCGTCAACCGCTCGGCCTTATCGGCCCAAAGGGAGCGCTCTCCCAGCCGCTTCCCCGTTTCAGTGTTGAGTCTCACGTCGGCCTTTCGCTCGATTACCTCCAAGACTTCCGTGTCGTGGCCGGTGGAGTCGACGACGCACCGGGTGGAGATGGCGAGGGGGTCTACGTGCAGTCCCGTCATCTCGACGGGTGACCAGGTGATGACGAGGCCGGTGATGCGTCCGTCGCGAATCACAACGTCCTCGACGGTTATGCAGTTGAAGATGCGCGCGCCAGCCTTGACGGCCTTCGAACAGATGGTGGTGACAGCTTCGATCGCGTCTGCCGTGTAGTAGCCCGGTGCGTACTCACGGGTCCGTACGTCGAAGATGTCCAGGACCTTCTTCCCTTCCTCCTGTACTACGATCTCGTTGAACATCATCCCCCCGCCCCACATACCCCCGCCGATGGAAAGCTTCCGCTCGAAGATCGCGACCTTCTTTCCCGCAACGGCAAGGAAGTAGGAAGCGACGAGTCCGGCTGGGCCGCCGCCGACGACGGCCACATCGACTTCCGTGTATTCCAGGAGTTTCTGCGAAAAGCGTTCGATGATGGCCTTCGTGATAGTGACTTCATTCAACTCCATGAGCGTCCTCCTCCTTTATTCAGCGCTCCTTCAATTTTCTTGATATACGGATTACTTTTTCCGCTACGTCGTCCGGTGACCTCCCAATGACCCGGATCATCGGCTCCTTTCCTACGTCTCCCCGGTCGAAGATGATGTCGGGCATCCCGGCGCCCCTCGCAAGAACAGTGTCTGTTCCCCATTCGAGAGACGAACCTTCCCGGAGCTTGACTTCCGGTGGTTCACAGGACCGGTCGAAACTTTCTACATGGAAACCGAGCTCCATGCAGGCGTCAATGGCCTCTGCGGAATAACGGATGTTCATGGCTGAGCGGTACGTCCCGTCATACTTCATGGCCGTCAGGATTATCTTTGCGATATGGCTCGAGGCACCGAAGGCCGGGGCCTCCACCGGCCGCACACCGGTGCCGACCCTTATGATCCTTCCCGGGAACGCCGCCACATCCTCTTTTCCGAAAGACCGGGGCAGGGCATAGCCGAGATTGGACTGGACCTCAGGGATGATATTCCCGCATCCTTCCTCCTCCAGGCGAGCGACGGCATCACGGAGGGCCGTGAAGCAGCGCCAGCGATCGCTCTCCCTGAGCAAATGGGCCATGGGGTTCGTGGGTCCTTGGCCTCCACCGAGGCGGAGCGAGTGTCGGACGGCGAGCGTCAGGAATTTCTTCGCGTTATGGACGGCATCGTAGACGGAAAGGCCCTGTGCCAGGCCGGTAGCGATCGCCGAGGCATAGGTACAGCCCGTGCCGTGGGTGTCACTGGTCTTGACCCGCTCGGAAGAAAAGACATGAAAATCGCGACCGTCGAAGAGGACGTCCGTCGCCTGTCCCATGAGATGGCCGCCTTTGACAAGGACATGCCGGACACCGAGGGCGTTTATCTTCCGCGCCGCTTCCTTCATCTGCGCTTCCGAAGAGACGGCAATGCCGGATAGCTCTTCGGCTTCCGGGATGTTGGGGGTCAGAACGAGGGCAAGGGGCAGGAGCTCGCGGATGAGGGTCTCCCAGGCCTCCGGTGCAAGGAGGGGAGCCCCGCTCTTGGCGACCATGACCGGGTCGACTACCACTTTAACTATGCCGTATTCCTTGAGCTTGTCGGCGACCGTCTTGATGATCTCCGAATTTGCCAGCATCCCGGTCTTGACGGCATCGACGCCGATGTCGTCGACTACGGAGTCGAACTGTGCCGCGACGAAATCCGCCGGGATTTCGTGGATACCCTGGACGCCCAGCGTGTTCTGGGCCGTGAGCGCCGTGATGACGCTCATACCGTACGCCCCGAGGGCGCTGATCGTCTTTAAATCCGTCTGAATCCCCGCGCCGCCGCTCGAATCGGAGCCGGCCACGGTCAAGACCCTCTTCAATTCCATGGTCACCACCTTCAACAAAAAAAGGCACACCCTCGATGGAATATGCCCTATAGATTCAGCTCAATTTCTGCTTCCTACGCTGGCATTATCCAGGTCAGGTTCAAAGGGTATTCTCTCAGCCTTTCGGCACCCCTGCTTTTGTCTTTTGTCTACACCCTTCTATTCGCAAAAGCAAGACGAAATAAGAAGCTATTAAGAACCGGCCCCCACAAAGACGAAGGGCTTTGATCTCTTGAATTTGCCGGAAACTTCGCCGACGAGATTACGTTCGCGGAGGAGGTTCAGCTTTCGGACAGGCGCGCCGGGTTTGAAATTAAGGCGATCGAGACGTACCTGGAAGATGTTCGGGCCTGTCGTGGATTCGAAGTAATAAACCCGGTTCGTCAGGTCCGCCACCGTCCGCCACCTCGTCGGAGAGATGTTCGGCCGTCCTTCGGCATCCTGCTTTACGATAAAAGGGGCCGAAACGTTTCTTATTACGCTTACGATGAATGCCACGTTTTCACGGCAGTCCGCCGGTTTGGGAAGGTTTGAGAGGTAATACGCCGCACGGACAAAACGATCGGCCGGCTCGCCCGACCCCGGCAGGTCCCTGTCGCCTCCGAAGCCTTTGTACCGGCCCAGGTTGGCGAGTTGTTTGTCGAAAGTCGGAGAGTTTGTCAGGACGGTGTACTTTCGGTCATGGTAGATTATCGGTTTACCGCCGAGGCATTCAATGATAGCCGAATCGCCAGAGGCATCGGCCAGGGAGAGGTGAACGGTTACTTTCAAGTTCGTTTCGGGAAATGAGGCTTCTATGAGCTGGAAGGACTCGGACATTGTGAATTCGACGGCCTCGGCGACGGTGGCGAAGTTATCCAGCATGTACTGCGCCCAGAGGCTGAGTGGGAGGCCGGGGACTGATTCATCCCGTTTTCCATAGTCGGCTTCGTCCAGCCAGAGGACGTTTGCCGTAAGACCCTTCTCGTTAATCCCGTCGGCCGTGCCCATGTCGTAGGCGGTTGCGATCACGCTGCCGTACTTTGCAGACCACCTGAGTATGTTCTTGCCCGGGGCGCCCTCCCTCGCGATTCCGCGGGGAAGGAGCCAGATGTTGGTCTTGATGTCCTCGGACCAGTCCATGGTGCGCCCGACAACTACGGCCTTCCCGCTATCTGACCAGAGAACGCGGGAACAGGCAGAAGCCAAGTCACAGAGCAGAAAGATTGCGAGAGTTGCGGCGATGACCGCGCCAAAAATACTGCGAAGCATTCTTTTCATCGAAGAGTCCGCTCCTTCAAGAATTTCTTTGAGAAAAACACCCGGACCGAAAGGATGAATTCCTTTACGCCTCAGACACCCTTGAGACGGAGGAGAGTAGCACAGGGTATGAAGATGTCAAGGGAATACGGGGGAGGCGCAGGGACTCGTCAAAGTGGTGGTGG